>NZ_CBDLAM010000006.1:21404-30996 GCF_965301125.1 Anaerosporobacter sp.
ATAAAACCCTCCCTATTGATTATTATTGTTTAGTATCAAAAAAATATCTTGTATAATTAGTTATAAATATACAAAATATCTTCATATATATTCTATAATATTTGCAAATATCTGTCAATCCCACTTATATCTTATTTTTTCATATTTTTCTTACAGCAATTACTATATTGTGATTTTATTTGTCGAATTATTATCTATTTAGTAATTATTTATCTTTTCGTAATAATTTCCTGCAGGTATCAAAGATAAACTTTCCAATAAATAAAAGAGTATCCATAAATATAAATTAATCTTGGATACTCTTTAAATTCTATAGCTAATCTAATAGGAATCAAACCTATCGTACAACTTATCTACGATCTCTATCTCTAAAGAAATCTCTATCCCGGTCTCTAAAATCCCTATCTCTAAAGAAATCTATAAAGAAGTCTCTAAGATCCCTATCTCTAAAAAAATCTCTGTCTCGGTGATGATCTCTGTGATGATCTCTATCCCGATCTCTGTCATGGTCTCTATCTCGATCTCTGTCTCTAAAAAAATCATCTCTATCAATAGGCATTACAGGAACTTGATGGAAAGGTCTCTGTAACTCTTGCTCTCTAATATCGTCGTTATCTTCATATTTCATTATATATCTCCTATCATTACTTAATATCTAACACTAAATCATATGCAAGGAAATACCAACATGTTCTTAGTAAGAAATTAAAATAGCTAAATTATATATTTTGGAACTATTTGAGGTATTTTTTTTGTCCAGAAAATCGAGATACGCAACCGCAGTTGCTTATAACACTAATTGTAACGCCACCTTTCTTAATGCTACAAGCCATTGTACTTACAATAAATACCATTTCTCACGAATACAAAAAAAGCTACTCCTAATCCCATATTTAGGATTAAGAGTAGCCTTATCTTATAAAATTACATTACCTTTTCAACACCAAGAATTGTATTCTCACCATTTAAATCCCATTCTTTTGTGAATCCACTCATTGTTCCAATATGAATTTCTTCTGCAAGAACTTCTGATTTAATTTGATCAGCATTTTTCTTGATTACTTCTTTGATTACATCATTTGCATCTTGGTATACGATGATATGATCCATAACTTCGAAGCCAGCATCTTTACGCATTGTTTGAATCTTACTGATAATTTCACGAACATAACCTTCTTCAACTAATTCAGGAGTTAAGTTTGTATCAAGTACTACTGTGATTCCATAATCAGAATTTGATTCATAACCTTCCATCTGTGCTGCGTCGATTAATAAATCTTCTTTATCAAGCACTTCTTCTACACCATCAAGTGTAATTGTAAGTTTACCTGTCTCGTTAAGCTCATCCATAGCTTTGTTGCCGTCAAGAGCAGCCAATACTTCTTTCAACGCATTTAATTGTTTACCAAATCTTCTACCAAGAGTACGAAGTTGTGGTTTGAAAGTGTATGAAGTAAAGTTTCTTACGTCATCTGTGAAAGTAACTTTCTTAACATTTAGCTCTTCTTCAATAATCTCTAGGAAGTATTCTGATAACTCTACTGCACCCTTTACATACATGTTACCAATTGGTTGTCTGTTCTTGATGTTTGCAGTGTTTCTACAAGCACGTCCTAGTACAACAATATCAAGTACTTCTTCCATATTCTTCTCAAGTACTTTATCAATATGAGCTTCATTGTAAACTGGGAAGTCACATAGATGAATACTTTCTGGTGCAGTCTTATCAATACTTCTTACTAAGTTTTGGTAGATATCTTCTGTCATGAAAGGAACCATTGGTGCTGCTGTTTTGCAAAGAGTTACTAATGTAGTGTAAAGAGTCATATAAGCATTAATCTTATCTTGTTCCATTCCTTTTGCCCAGAATCTTTCACGACAACGTCTTACATACCAGTTACTTAATTCATCTACGAAGTCTTGTAATGCTCTTGCTGTTTCTGGAAGCTTGTAAGCAGCAAGATTTTCATCCACTGTTTTCACAACTGTATTTAATCTAGATAATAACCATTTATCCATAACAGGTAATTTGTCATAATCTAATGTATATTTTGTTGCATCGAACTTATCGATGTTAGCATATAATACGAAGAATGCGTACGTATTCCATAGAGTACCCATGAATTTACGTTGTCCTTCCATAACTGCTTTTCCGTGGAAACGGTTTGGTAACCATGGAGCACTGTTAATGTAGAAGTACCAACGGATTGCATCCGCGCCATATTGTTCTAACGCATCGAAAGGATCAACTGCATTTCCTTTTGACTTAGACATCTTTTGACCGTTCTCATCTTGAACGTGACCAAGAACAATAACGTTCTTATAAGGTGCCTTGTTGAATAATAATGTTGATTCAGCAAGTAAGGAATAGAACCAACCTCTTGTTTGGTCAACTGCTTCGGAAATGAAGTCAGCTGGGAATTGTTGCTCGAATAAATCTTGATTCTCAAATGGATAATGATGTTGAGCAAATGGCATTGCCCCTGAATCGAACCAACAGTCAATAACTTCAGGTACACGGTGCATCTCTTTACCACATTTCTCACATGGGAAAGTAACGGCATCGATGAATGGACGGTGAAGTTCAATATCATCTGGACAATTACTTGATAATTCTTTTAATTCAGCAATACTTCCAATAGAATGCATGTGTCCACATTCACATTCCCATACGTTAAGTGGAGTTCCCCAGTAACGGTTACGGCTAACACCCCAGTCTTGTACGTTCTCTAACCAATCACCAAAACGACCTTTACCAATGCTTTCTGGAATCCAGTTAATTGTGTTGTTGTTACGGATTAAGTCTTCTTTAACAGCGGTCATCTTAATAAACCAAGATTCTCTTGCATAGTAGATTAATGGAGTATCACATCTCCAACAGAATGGATAGCTGTGCTCGAATTTAAGTGCCTTATATAATAAGCCTTTTTCACCTAATAGACGGAACACGATTTCATCTGCTTTCTTACAGAATACGCCAGCCATGTCTGTACATTCTGGTTTCATCTCACCTTTTTCGTCAACTAATTGAACGAATGGAAGGTCATATTTACGTCCTACTTTCGCATCGTCTTCACCGAATGCAGGTGCAATATGAACAACACCAGTACCATCTGTTAATGTTACATATGTGTCGCAAACTACATAATAAGCTTTCTTAGTTGGATTTACGTAGTTGAATAATGGTTCATATTCTTTGTATTCTAAGTCTGTACCAACGTACTTCTCTACGATTTCATATACTCCATCTACAACGGAAAGTAATGCTTCTGCTAGGAAATAATACTCTGTTTTAACAGCTGTATCTTCTTCGCCTTCTTTCACAACATCTCCTTTAGCGTTAACGGAAACTTTTACTTTAACATAAGTTTCATTTGGGTTAACACATAATGCAACGTTTGATGGTAATGTCCAAGGAGTTGTTGTCCATGCTAAGATATATTCGTCTTCTGTTCCTTTAACTTTAAACTTAGCAATGGCTGATTTTTCTTTTACATCCTTATAACCTTGCGCTACTTCATGGGAAGAAAGTGGAGTTCCGCATCTTGGACAATAAGGTACGATTTTATGACCCTTGTATAGAAGGTCTTTTTCCCATATTTGTTTTAATGCCCACCATTCAGATTCAATGAAGTTGTTGTCATAGGTTACATATGGATTCTCCATATCTGCCCAGAAACCAACCGTACCTGAGAAATCTTCCCACATACCTTTATATTTCCATACAGATTCTTTACATTTTTCAATGAATGGCTCTAAACCATATTCTTCAATTTGTTCTTTTCCATCTAATCCTAATAATTTCTCAACTTCAAGTTCTACTGGAAGGCCGTGTGTATCCCAACCAGCTTTTCTAGGAACTTTATAGCCTTTCATTGTTTTATATCTTGGAATCATATCCTTTATTACTCTTGTAAGAACGTGACCGATATGTGGTTTACCATTGGCTGTTGGTGGACCATCATAGAAGGTAAATGTCTCCCCTTCTTTTCTTGAATCAATACTCTTCTCAAAGATCTGGTTATCTTTCCAGAACTTCTCTACGTTTTTTTCTCTCTCAACAAAGTTAAGATTGGTGGATACTTTATCGTACATGCTTTGCCTCCTTATATTATGAATAAAAAAACTCCCATCCTTAAACAGGATGAGAGCATAATGCTTTCATGAAACCACCTATTTAACATACTCCGTCTAAAACTTTTATATGTGCTCCGATAACGGCGGAATCCGGCGACGACCTACTTGAACTTTCTTTCAGTCTGCTACTTCGGAGTGATGTTCACAATCTGCTACTCCCATTCGGCTTCCACTATCCCGAACTCGCTTTTGGTTTCTCTTGATTGCTACTGTCTCCATCAACGTATTTTGGTGTTTGATTTTATTATTTTTTATCATAGTATAGGATTTGGTAAATGTCAAGGGGATTTGCTTCAGATTAACTTTAATTCTTCAAGTTCCTGCTATAATCAATGTAAACCGCCCAGTCTCCAAAGTATGTAACAATTGCCTTCTTACCGTCATCAGATATGGTTAATGTTATTTTATTAATAGAACTTTTCTCTTTTAACGACAGATTCTTATTCCCCCTTGCTTCTAATTCTTCACAACTTGAATTTAAATCTTTTCGTTCTGCTTTAGAAAGAGAAGATATGAGGTCCTTGCTCTTCCAAACAATAACCTCTCCTGAGGTATCTGTCTTAGCTGAATCTGGACTACCAAGTTCCTCTTCCATATTTGACTTCAACGTCCCAGCATCAAAATTAGCATATTGCAATACCACCGCGGATAATGCATTAACAGGATAACTATATTTATCTTGTTCGCTGATTTCTCCATCTGTTATTAACAAATTAACTGTAGTCTTCACTCCATATTTCTCATAAGTATTATTTAATCTGATTATGTAGTAAGCCGAATCTTCTTTTGGTTCAACTATCTTAGCATTTTGCTTCGTTAATTGCAAAGTGCTTACAACCTCATCAAGACTCATACCCCAAGTAAGTTTGTCAAACATAGGTGCATAGCCATACTGTTTATTTTGTTTTCCACAACCAACTAAAGACAAAATAAGCAATACCACCATACAACTAAGAATGAATGGCTTTTTGCTCATATTACCTTCCCTTCTCCTGATAAGGTTGTTCTATGTACTTATGTATTTTTAATGTTGGGGGCAAAATTCTATGTAGGTTTTCATAGCTTCTTAGCTGACGTACTATGACACGAAACACGCTACACACCTAAGTACTTCTAAGTGTGTACTGGCATGGTGATTCATAAGATACGGAACCGCCTTCGATTCGGCATCCTGCCTCAGCTCAGGCTGGTTCGGCATCCATGCCTCACCTTCCTAGGTTATTAAGTACACACTAAAAAGTACTATAGATGTTCCGCTATTGTTTCTTAGTCATAGTCCGTTAGCTAAGAAGTAAGTCTACATTATTAAGAGTTTTGCTTATCTACTTTATTGATACACAAGTACGGGGACGTTAATGAATAAGTATAGATCCCATAAAATTCATCATTAATCTAAAAAACTTTCATAACCTAATCAGGACAATTATTATGTCCTTATTATAGCATTCTTAAGTTCTTCAATTCCACTATATCTCGTATTCTTTTTCTTTCTTTATGTGACAATATAAAAAATGAAAACACCTAATTCGGTACATACTATTATAAAACTACTGAATGATAAAGGAGATTCATCATATGCGACCAACACAAATCTATTATGAAGCAAATATTGAACAATATACTTTAGGAAAAGAATTAAAGGAGAGATTTTCTGATATCTCTTGGATTCCTATTGAGAATCACAACAACATTGAAGAACTGCGTACAAAGGAAAATTCCGAATTTCGTAATCTAAAACAATTATTAATTATTGGTACACGTAAAACACACAAATATGTGGAAAATCATAAAGTCTCTGATTACCTGGTGCCGTATACTTCTTCTGGTTGTACTGCCATGTGTCTGTACTGCTATCTAGTTTGTAATTATAATAAATGTTCTTATCTACGCCTTTTTGTTAATCGAGAACAGATGATGGACCGCTTGATTCGCCATAGTAACCGAAGTGATAAGGAACTTACTTACGAAATAGGAAGTAACAGTGATTTAATTCTTGAAAACACAATTACCAATAACTTGCCTTGGACGATTGAGAATTTTATGAAAAGCTTAAAGGGGAAAATTACTTTCCCAAGTAAATTCAGTATGGTTGATCCCTTATTATCCTTGAATCATCAGGGCAGGGTAGTTTTTCGTATGTCTGTTAACCCTGAATTGATAATTCGTGAAATCGAACTTGGTACTTCTTCTTTAGATAAACGTATTGAAGCAATTAATAAGATGGTAGAAGCTGACTATAAAGTAGGTATCCTAGTAGCTCCTATTATTATGGTAGACAACTGGAAAGAGTTATATACTGAGCTTTTCGATAAATTAGAAGCTGAGCTTTCACAAAAGATGAAGAAGCAGATGTTCATTGAAGTCATTTTTATGACTTATAGTTTTGTCCATAGGAAAATCAATGCTGAGGCATTTCCGGATTCTATAGATCTCTATAATAAAGACAAGATGACTGGCCGTGGAATGGGTAAATACTGTTATCGAAACAACCTAAGAATTGATGGAGAAATCTTCATACATGATGAATTAGAACGGCGCTTTGGGCTTGGTAAGATTTTATATATTTGTTGATGTTTTATTATATTCAAAGTTTCTTATTATAAGATGATTATGAAATGAGTTGATAATTATTCATTGTAGAAACTCTTACTGATGCAGAACTAGCTAAATTGTACTTCTAAGTAAACGTGCATATGTAAAATGCCAGAAACAATATACACTCACTTAGAAGTACGGTATTTCTTACTTCCACTCCTCTACCTTATTATGTGCACTTTGATACGCTACATAATTGCTTACATTAAATCCTCGAATAGTACCTTTATATTCATTATTAATTCCTTTAAAATACTCTTTATATTCCGTCATGATATCCCTATCAAATTCATTGTAATACTCTTCCTCTTCTTCCCCATCTATTAATCGATCCTCTGAAATCTCTGCAATAGCCGGTGTTGCATCTAATGATAGGAATGTGAGGTACACGAAGTCACTTTGTGTAATATATGTGTTTGCATAGATATTATATTTTGCAATCACATAATCCATTCTGCCAAAACTCAATATCATATAAGCAACTAAAGTTGTGATAAAAAGCCTTTTACCTATTCTAAACTCAGAATGGTAGATATAATATATAATCTGGCCAACAATAAACAGCAATAAGACAAGAAACCATAACACAAGGAGTCGTAATCTTGTTAAATCATACACTTGCACGTATAGAACCATACGATAAGCAGAAGAGATGATCATAATAACGGTACATATGCTCAAAATAACTAGGATTTGATTTAATTTATGGTTAGTTGCACATTTTACTTTCAGTAATAGTACCAAACCAATATTAATAATAGCCACCAATAATAACTGCCAAAAACCTTGTCTCGCATATTCTGCATACGTAAGTCCTTCTGGTAATTCAAACAAACCACCAAACAAATAAGTGATTTGGATACTGCAAAAGATAATATACGTAATCGCTATAATGCTAGTCATAATAAGAGGTGCTTCGGATTTCCATAAACTATATCCTCGCTCATCTGTCTCCATGTATCGAATATAACATGCACAACTTAACCCATAGAATAAGATTGCAGGAATGAATACGAAACATATACCTCTAATAAATCTATATCCATTGCTAATGTGAATTGCTTCAAATGGTGAAAGTAATATTTTGCGAAATACAGGATCTGCCTGAGACAATAACGGTAGCACAACAAGTAAGAATACTGTAGCTAGTGCTATTCCCATAAGAATATTCTTACTCTTTTCAGTATTTCCTCTCTTAAATTGTACCTTTACTTTAGCATGTTTAAAGAAGAACTTCGAACAAACTAAAGAACCAGATATACATCGACAAAGAGCTGTTACAAAACCTTGTATTCCCATCTCTTTATCAGCAAGATAGCATCTACATAATACTATTAAATATAAAACAATAATTCCCACTGTATTAAGAAAGATTATAAAGAAGTTAGTTGTGAGTATAGTCGACAGTGCAAGTAAAAAGGAACTTACTACATACCCTTTACATTGCCTGTTAAAGGGTATTCCTTGATTCTTCATAGTCTTTATTGTTATTATATACAACCCCACTAGAAATAAGGGATAGACCAGCCCCGCTATATTATTATAATAGTCATAGAAACAAAAATAAAATAGTACTCCCAATGCTATTGCCCCTATTAAATACTTAGTAGCTTCTACTGCAATCGGATGGAGCTTCTCCATTCTTCTCTTTTGCTCCTCAGTTCTCTTCAACTCTTCCTGCTGCCAAGGATCGTTCTGAACTAGTAATACTTTATCAATTTCTGATTCCTCTTGCATATTTACACTCAATCTCCCTTCCCTTATCCACGCTTACTATCTTATGTGGTACTTCCCTGTTCGCCTTCGTCTGGTACATGCTCAAGTAAATCCCCAGGCTGGCACTCCAATACTTCGCATATTTTATTCAAAGTATCTAAGCGTATTGCCTTGGCTTTTTGGTTTTTCAAAATAGATATATTCGCCATCGTAATCCCTACGCGCTCTGATAACTCTGTTACACTCATCTTACGTTTTGCTAGCATAACATCAATATTTATAATAATCGCCATGAATTTTCCTCCTGGTTCCTCCTTACTATATCGTTAAATCATTCTCTTCCTTCATTTTGCTCGCTTTCTGAACTAGATGTCCCAGTGCTGCTGCGATAATAGACACTGCTACCCCGAACATAATAACCAACACAGATAATATAAGAATCGTAAAATGTATTATTCCTATTATGCTAAATAATACAATTCCCAAAAAACAGATAACACTATCTATAAGTGCTAATTTACTAATTGTAGCTAGTGCTTTGGCGTTCTTTAATGAAAACGAATTATCATTGTGTATCTCACTGCAGATACCCCAAAAAACAAACAGAACTACATAACATGGAACTCCTAGCCCCCAAACAAATAGTAACCATGGCATATACCAACTAGATAGATTTTGATTAACACATACAACATCCCTACCATAAGCAGGTATAATCATGAATATCACAAAGGTTAACATGATACCTACTAATATGGTAATGAATCTTAGCCATTTTGATAGATTTCTCTGATTCATAACAAACCTCCTAAACTCACCTCTTTTTCCATTATTATACTACTATCATTTCGAATGTCAATAGTTTTTTATTGTTTTACGATAAATAATTGTTGTTTGTTATATAAATCTAAAATTCAAGGAACTTACTAAATCTATTATATCTATTTTTACACTAGTCTTTTTTTCTTCTATTACTTATTGTTATATCTATAACGTAAAAAATTAAGGAGAATAAAAAATGGAAGAAATAAAACAATTACGAGAAATGATGAAATCTTATACCGCAGCTGACGAAGACTTTGACAGTGACATGAATCATGATTTACCAAAACCAGCATTGGTAAAATATTATGACTGTAGCAAG
>NZ_CBDLAM010000006.1:31006-46266 GCF_965301125.1 Anaerosporobacter sp.
AAATAATAATTTATATCAACTACATACAAATACAAACTCACATAGAAAATATGATGAAGAAGCTATCTCATTAGAAGAACTCTCTTTCTTACTATATGCTACGCAAGGAGTTAAAGATGTTCTAAAAGATAAAACGGTAACTCTTCGAAATGTACCATCTGGCGGCGCTATCCATCCTTTTGAAACATATATCTATGCCAATAACGTAAGTGGACTAGAAGAAGGACTCTATCATTATCTTCCTATAGAACATGAATTAGAGCAGCTTACCCTTATAGACTTTTTTAAAGAAACAATAGCAGAAGCTTTTCTAGGACAAACATTCCTAACAGAAGCGCCTGTCGCATTTTACTGGAGTATCATACCATACCGTTGTGAGTGGAAATACGCTTCAAAGGCACACCGGGTTGCTCTTATGGATTTGGGCTGTGTCTGTCAAACATTGTACCTTGCTGCAGAATCTATATCATGTGGAACTTGTATGGTGGGTGCTTATGATCAAGAAATGGCTGACAGCTTATTTGGATTTGACACTACACCTGGTGAAAAGAAAGATGCAGAGTTTTTACTTGGCGGTGCTGGAGTAGGGCGCAGGCCGCAATAAGAACTACTTGCATTTGTTTTTGTTATATGCTAATATAACTGACGGAATATTTCTGATGATAAAAATCATCAGCATATGACTTTATACAACTAAAATATAATAAAATCGCTTTTTAGAGGCTATATATTTTTCTGTTTCTGATACAAACAGACAAGTATATAGCCTTTTTAGTGAAAAACAGTAAGTACTTTATGAAATTATATTATTAATAAGGAGGAATTCAATGAATTCAAAACAGGAACAAATGAAAAGCAAACCTATATTCCCGCTGCTTGTATCCATGGCAATTCCTATGATGTTTTCTATGCTGATCCAATCATTGTATAACATTGTTGACAGTATGTTTGTTGCTAGACTAGGTAATGATGCATTAACAGCCGTTTCCCTTGTCTATCCATTACAAAACTTGGTAATTGCGATCGCAGTAGGGTTTGGTATCGGTGTTAGCTCATGTATCTCAATTAATTTAGGTAGCAATAAAGTGGAGCGTGCCAGTCAGGCAGCTTCAGTCGGTATTGTACTTAGCATTGTACACTCCATACTTTTCGTTATCTTTGGTTTAGTTGTAACGAAACCATTCTTACGTATGTTTACAAGTAATGATTCCATTATCGATATGGGTTCAAAATATGGATATATTGTACTTTGTCTTGCATTTGGAGCTCTTATACAAGTATGTATCGAGAAAATCTTCCAAGCACTAGGGGAAATGAGAGTTACTATGATAGTTCTTGCCGCTGGGGCAATTATCAATATTATTCTTGATCCAATCTTAATCTTTGGTAAATTCGGTTTTCCTGCAATGGGAGTAACAGGTGCTGCTATTGCAACAGTAATTGGTCAAATAAGTGGATTAATTCTATATATAGTTATACTTGCCTACAAGAAAATTCCTTTAAATTTATCCTTACGTAATGTTCACCTTGATAAACATCTAATTAAACAACTCTACAGCGTAGGGATTCCATCAAGTATTATGATGTCACTTCCTTCATTATTAGTAAGTGTTCTTAATAGCTTTTTGGTTAAGTTCTCAGATATCCATGTATCGGTATTAGGTATCTACAATAAACTACAAACGTTTATTTATCTTCCTGGCAACGGCATTGTTCAAGGTATGCGCCCAATTTTAGGCTATAATTACGGAGCAAAACAAACAGATAGGCTTCATAAGACATTAAAAATAAGTCTTCTTTTCGTCGCAACCATTATGCTTATAGGAACTGTATTATTCTTAGTTATACCACAGCAAATCCTTGGCTTATTCAATGCTGATGCTGCAATGTTGGAAATTGGTGTACCAGCCCTTCGAATCATCTGTCTTGGATTTTTAATCTCTACATTTGGTATTATCTATTCAGGCGCTTTCGAAGCATTAGGGTTTGGTATTCAATCTTTAGTAATATCCTTACTACGCCAATTAATAATTACCATACCGTTATGCATTATCCTCACTAAGTTCATAGGCGCAACGGGTATCTGGGCATCCTTTCCGATATCAGAAGCCATAGCAGCAATCGTTGCAATCATACTTATGAGAAAAACTTTAAAAAATATTTAGAAATCCCAAGAAGTTGAATACCTATGACATATATTTCATACTCGTCATAGGTGCACAGCTTCTTGGGATTGTTTTTTCCTGGATATTTCTTATTTTAAGAACTGAGATAATTCACTTTTTTGAAGCAACTGATTTAGTGTTAATTGCCCGACTGGGATTTTTTCAAGACCAAGACAAGTTTTAGCTGCATTGATCAATACTCTTATATCGTACCATGCTGGATATACTGGCTCAACTTTCTTTTCTAAATCAAGCAAACCATAGACTGCCATCATTGCAGTTCTTATCGAATATTCTACCGTAAATACACAATCATGTTCTACCTCGGCAAATTGTCCAAGGAAAGCAAAATTTTGACTTCCTTGTGGTATAACATGAGGACGGTCTCCCGCTAATCTTGGCATAAATTGAGCTGTAATATATGGCATCATAGCTGGTATTACATTAATTGTCGTCTTCAAGATCTCTGGTATCTGATCTTTCAATCCCATATGATATAATAATTCTTCAAACATCTCTTGACCTGTACATTCTGAATATGTCTTCTTAACATAATCTCCTTCTACATCCATACGAAGTGCATAAGCCCATAGAACTTGAATATTATCTGGCTGGTTGATAAAATGAGGGTGTTTTGGCACAACCCAACTCATTAGCCAACTTGAATCTTTAATGGTAACAAGTCCATTCATACCGGTGGGATTTTTCGTTAACTTCTCTAAATAAGGAAAAACAATCTCATCATCCTTTAATGTTATAGTGAAACTCATCCATTTTGTTTTATCAATATCGGAACAGAATTTTTCTGGATGTCCGAAATCTTTTGACTTTTTAGATAGTTTTTCCCACACACTAAAACAGCCCTTATTCTCCGAGTGATTGATAACTGCAGTTTCATGTAAGCTACCTCTTGTGGTATTCTCAGTCATAGAACCATTCGTAAACATTACTAAATCTTCTTTACCCACTTCTTGCTTTCGCTGTGTTCCATTATTCTCATAATAAATACAAGTTGCTGTTTTCTCATCTCCTTTGAAATCAAAGTCAATATCTGTGACTACACAGCCATAATGGAAGTTTACTTCTCTCTCCTCTAACCATTTAATAAGTGGTAATATTAAAGAATCAAATTGATTATATTCTGTATGTAATATTCCTTCTAAACGATTCATTCCACCAATTAGGTGCATAAAACGTTCCATATATCGTTTTACTTCTACAACACTGTGCCATGGTTCGAACGCAAACATTGTTTCCCAGAAGTACCAAAAGTTTGTCTCCAAGAAGTCAGGCGAGAAGAATTCTTCAATGGTAGTCTCCCCTAATGCTTCCTCTGTCGTCATTGCCAACTTTGCTAGCACCATTGCATCTTCTTTAGATAGCCCTAAGGAAGAAAAGTCAGCTGGTATCCCTTGGTTCTCAACAATACGACAATTTGATAAGATTGGTTCATCAATATTCAATTGATGAAATTCATCTAATACCGTCACATTCGGATCTTTAATTGATGGAATGAAACTATATAGCTCACTAAAACATTCAAAATGTGCTTCAATCTCTCTACCACCACGTGCTGTATATCCTTCTTTCCACTCACCAGCACCGTCCATAGAACCTCCAACTCGGTCTAGTTGTTCAAAAATGTGGATGTTCTCCCCTGGCATATGACCATCACGAATTAAGAAAGCTGCAGCGGCTAATGAACCAATTCCTCCTCCTAACAAATAAGCATGCCTAGATTCCACATTAGCTGGTTTTTTCGTATTAATCTTTTCATAATTATACATATACATAACTCCTTTATAATTGATAGTTTGTAACTCAAACTTCGCACTTGAAGATTTCGAGGAGTAGGTAACTGCTATATTCAACGAAAAACCCGCTCTCGCTTAGCTTCACACGTAGCAGTACTAAGATTTCGCGTTGCGAAATCAAGTGCTGACGTGTTCAGATAGTTTTTCTTATGAATATAGCAGTTACCTACTCTAAATGAAGTCTTGTATGTGCGAAGTTTGAGTTCGTAACACTTTCGTTAATTAGTTTGTTACTATCTTCAGTATAAAAGAGTGCAATTTCGCAAACAATGAACACTACATTCATAATGTACAAGAATTACACACTTATTATCATTTGTGTAATTCTTGTATTTTAGAGGTATTTTTTATTTAGTTTATTCATAGTATGTATAATATTGCCGCTTAATAAGCGTTCAATACGGTCAGCCATTTGCTTCGGAGATTCCTTTAGGTTTTGTTTTAACCATGAAACAAATACCCCCACCAATGCGTTAGCATAGAAATCTGCACATTCTCTTTTCTCTTCTTCATTCACCTTCATATCCTCTGCTATTTCACTAATAATTGCATCAAGTAAATGCAAGAAAGTCCGATATAAGAAATCCTCTAGATAATCACGCCCCAATGAATGAAAGGTATTCAAACATATAATTCTGTTATCATACGTGTATTCCATTACTAACATTAATCCTTGTCTCCAACTTTGCAAATTGCAATATTGGTCAATGTCTTCTATAACTTCCTTTTCATATAACCATTCTAATAATTCGTAAATATCACCAAAATGGTTATAGAATGTATGTCTTGTCACCCTACAATCATCTGTAATTTCTTGAATATGAATATGATTGATTGGCTTTGTAAGCATTAACTTCTTAAGAGATTTAGCCATAGCCAATTCTGTTATATAAGCTGTTGACATTTAAATTCCTTCTTTTGATCTTATTTCATCTATTGACATCTCATAGAGCAGCCCACCGCAGCGTAAACACTCGCTTCCACTAAACATTTTAATTACTCCACACCCTCTACATTTCTCCACACTAACTCTCCCCCTTCTTATAATGAATACCATGCCTATCTTCTTGCAATATTTTACCACATCCTTACTTCTGATTAAAGTCTACTCTTTAAATCCATACATAACCTGATAATAATTTCCTATTTTTATTAATAAACTTAATAAAAAATAAATCAGGCATGTTTACCTGTATCTTGGTACAAAATATGTATTACAAAGTAATCTAAAAATTTTTGTAAATTTCTTATTGCATTTTAAAATTATAGGTGTTATATTAGTTATAGAACAAATGAATGTTTTTAAATTTCCTTTGTTAACAATAGAAATTACTTAGAGTACTTTCTATTGTATTGGATTAGAAAAGGAGGAATTACAATGAATATAAATAAATTTACACAAAAATCAATGGAAACAGTCCAAAACTGCGAAAAACTTGCTTATGATTATGGACATCAAGAAATAGACCAAGAACATTTCCTATATAGTCTACTTACAATAGATGATAGCTTAATTAAAAAACTACTTGAAAAAATGGATATTAATACAGATGTCTTTGAAGCACAAGTTAGAGGCCTTCTAGAAAAGAGACCAAAAGTTAGTGGGAACGTTCAAGTGTATATCAGCAACGGACTAAACAAAGTATTAATCTATGCTGAGAATGAAGCAAAAGCTATGGGCGATGAATACGTTTCTGTGGAGCATCTCTTCCTAAGCTTATTAAAACAACCAAATCGAGAAATTAAGGATTTATTAAAAGAATTTGGTATCACTCGTGATAAGTTTCTTCAAGCACTTTCAAGTGTAAGAGGTAATAAGAAAGTTACCAGCGATACACCAGAAGATACCTATGATACTCTTAATAAATACGGTTATGATCTCGTAGAACGTGCCAAAGAACAAAAATTAGACCCTGTCATTGGACGTGATAGTGAGATCCGTAATGTAATTCGTATCTTATCCCGTAAGACAAAGAACAATCCAGTTCTTATAGGTGAGCCTGGAGTTGGTAAAACAGCCGTAGTTGAAGGGTTAGCACAACGTATTGTACGTGGTGATGTTCCTCAAGCACTAAAAAATAAACGCCTATTCGCTCTTGATATGGGTTCGTTAGTAGCTGGTGCTAAGTATCGTGGTGAATTTGAAGAACGTTTGAAAGCAGTCCTTGAAGAAGTTAAAAATAGTGATGGACAGATTATTCTTTTCATCGATGAACTTCATACCATAGTTGGTGCTGGTAAAACAGAAGGTTCTATGGATGCTGGTAATATGTTAAAACCTATGCTTGCTAGAGGCGAGTTACACTGTATCGGTGCTACTACTCTTAATGAATATCGTATGTATATCGAGAAGGATGCAGCCCTTGAACGTCGTTTCCAACCAGTCATGGTAGATGAACCTACTGTGGAAGATACCATTTCTATTCTAAGAGGTTTGAAAGAACGCTATGAAGTTTTCCATGGTGTTAAGATTACCGATGCCGCATTAGTATCTGCTGCCACTTTAGCCGATCGATATATTACAGATCGTTTCTTACCTGATAAGGCAATTGACCTTGTGGATGAAGCTTGTGCCTTAATTAAGACAGAACTTGATTCCCTGCCTACAGAACTTGATGATGTACAAAGACGTATTATGCAGATGGAAATCGAGGAAGCTGCTCTTAAGAAAGAAACCGACCGACTAAGTATGGAACGTCTTGACAGCTTACAAAAAGAATTAGCGGAACTACGTGAAGAATTCGCAAGCAAGAAGGCAATCTGGGATAATGAAAAAGCTTCTGTTGAGAAGGTTCAGAAACTAAAAGAAGAATACGAAGCACTTAAGAATGAAATCGAGGTTGCTAAACGTAATTATGATTTAAACCGTGCTGCCGAACTTCAGTATGGTCAACTTCCTGCACTAGAAAGACAACTAGAGGAAGAAGAAAACAGAGTAAAATCACAGGAGCACACTCTTATTCATGAGAATGTATCCGATGAAGAGATTGCTCGTATCATCTCTAGATGGACCGGAATTCCTGTAGCGAAGTTAACAGAGAGTGAACGTAACAAGACACTCCACCTTGAAGACGAACTTCATAAGAGAGTCATAGGTCAAGATGAAGGTGTTACCAAGGTTTCTGAAGCCATCTTACGTTCCAAAGCTGGTATTAAAGACCCAACGAAACCAATCGGATCCTTCCTATTTCTTGGACCTACTGGAGTAGGTAAAACAGAACTTGCAAAAGCACTTGCTGCTGGACTATTCGACAATGAACAGAATATGGTTCGTATTGATATGAGTGAATACATGGAGAAATACTCCGTATCTAGATTAATCGGCGCACCTCCGGGATATGTTGGATATGATGAAGGAGGTCAGTTAACAGAAGCTGTTAGACGTAAACCTTACTCCGTAATCCTATTTGATGAAATTGAAAAAGCTCACCCAGATGTATTTAATGTATTATTACAAGTACTTGATGATGGCCGAATTACAGACTCCCAAGGACGTACCGTTGACTTCAAGAATACAATTATAATCTTAACTTCTAATATTGGATCTAGTTATCTATTAGAAGGAATTGATAACAATGGTGATATCAATCCGCAAAGTGCTAACATGGTTATGGAGGATTTACGAGCACATTTCCGTCCAGAATTCCTTAACAGACTTGATGAGATTATTATGTTCAAACCATTAACCAAAGATAATATTCGTAACATTATTGACCTTCTCATCAAAGATCTTAATAAACGACTTGAGGACAAAGAACTTCATCTTGAACTTACAGATTCTGCTATCAACTTCATAGCAGAAGAAGCTTACGATCCTTTATATGGCGCAAGACCATTAAAACGTTATTTACAAAAATATGTAGAAACACTTACTGCTAAGTTAATTCTAAGTGACGCTGTACATCAGACAGATACGATTTTAGTAGATGTGAAAAATGGTGAGTTAACGGCTACAAAGAAATCCTAATATAATGCCTATCCTGTGTGAAGTGCACCAGACGGGATAGGCATTTTGTTTTTCTTAATTGGTTGAAAAATATTGACTCTCACGTTACGTGATAATGTATAATAAACCTAAAGAAGCAATATAAACTCAATGCCGGCAAGATTTATATTCCTTCTTCATTACTTTTCAGGAGTGGATTATAATGAAAACTATAAGTCAAATTGCAGAATTAACAGGTATTAGCGTCCGCACACTACAATACTATGATGAGATCAATTTGCTTGCTCCAAGTGCTCTTACTGAAGCAGGATATCGTCTTTATGATGAAACTACATTAGAGAAAATACATCAAATTCTATTTTTCAAAGAACTTGACTTTAAATTAAATGACATTCGCGAAATACTTGTAAATCCCAATTTTGATAAAATAGAAGCATATAAACAACAAAAGAAACTTATATGCTTAAAGCGGGATAGGCTAGATCGACTAATCACTCTCCTTGAAAAGCTTGAGAAAGGAGAACCTTGTATGGGTTTTAAAGAATTTGATTTGACAAATTATATTACCGCATTAGAAGAATTTAAGAAGAATCACATGGATGATGTAATTAAACATTGGGGAAGCCTTGACAACTTCATTCTATTTATACAGAAAGTAAAAGACGACGAAACCAATGTAGCAAGACTGGCTATCAAGGAGTATGGCAGTATCGAAAAGTATACCAAATCCATGAAATACAATATAGAACACTTCTCAGAAATAATGGAACAGCAACTGACACCTACTGAAAACATGATTTTACAGAAATATCATAATATACGCTTAAAATTAACTTCTGATATGGAGAAAAACATCACTTCCGATGAAATCCAGACTATTGTCCATGAACTAGTTACGTTTACGCAAGAAGAAGCGCTAAGTTCAAAACCAGGAAAAGGTTACTGGGATATGGTTATAGAAAGCTATTCCAACGATATTTGCAAGGCAGTAACTGATACAAAATATGGGACAGGAGCCGCAAGCTATATATCCAAAGCCTTGCAATACTATTTTACCAACAACTCTACAAAGTAGATTTAGATCCATTTGATAACATCTAAAAACTCTCCTAGGATATTCCCTAGGAGAGTTTTTATCGTTAACCATGTTTTAATACGTGTGTTATATATAATTTATTTCCTACCCTCTATATATGCCTCAAATATATCATTTAATTCCTCATAGATTTCACGCCCTGCCTTCCCCTCTACACTCTCGACACGTAGTAGAATTGGTGGGAATTTGTTTGCTAGATTACTTTTTATAGCTTTTTGTTTCACTGGTGGTAACGTCTCTAAGAATGCATCTATATCTGTCAGATATATTCCTATTGTTTCTTTGCCCAGTATCTTACCTATAACAATTTCCTTAATATCATCATAACAGACAAATCCTACTGAGGTAGCTGTAGACGTATCCTCCACTCCATTTTCTTTAATAATAAAAAGAGGCTTTTTCCTTATCACCCTTATTAATTGTACCAATGTACAAGCTCCAAAAAAGAGGACACCTAATCCTCCCATTATGATAAAGAGTAGATCTTTTTCTATGATTCCCATATACAAAAGAACTCCGGCTGCTACTGTCATTAAAAATGCTTGTACTAAAAGTTTATATGCTAGTTTTTTATTTTCAAATATAATAACGTCTTTCATCTATACTCCAATCTATATTAAAACTAAATAATCTAAATATATGTATTTTTAGTATAATTAATTATTTTATCACATTAATTTAATAATTCATAGATATAGTATTGTGTAATTTAATTCCATATTATACAATACTTAGTGAAATACAAAAAATTCTAACTCCATATTAGAAAGGACAATGTATATGAAATTAAAAAAAATATGTACAAGTTCAATACTCTGCCTTAGCCTGATGGTAAGTGCAATACCGTATAACAGCCTATCTACTGTAAGTGCAAAAACCATAGACTCCGACCTGGCATTAAGTGAAATAACTACAGATATATCCGATTATTCAAACAGAGAAATTATTGTTACATACAAAGAATCTGTCAATTCAGACCAAACATATCGTACACTAGCTAAAGATTCTTCAACCCGAGTAGAAGAGATAGATGAAAATCAATTTTTAGTAACTGCAAAAGATGACAGTACATTAAAGGAAAAACTAACAGAGTACTCCAAGGATCCTAATGTAGAATATCTACAACCTAACTATACCTACCGTTTACTTAACCAAACAAGTGAACCTGATTACAGTAAACAATGGTGGACACGCAATAACGGTACCTTTACATATAACACTTACTTTGACTACCCTATAGATACTTCTAGTACTAAGTATTTACGATATTCCCAATATGATGTTACTGCTACTTCAGGTATTGATATCAACATTGAGCCTGCATGGTCATTATTCTCAAATGGCCGCGCTGTTACCATAGCAATTGTAGATACAGGTATTGATATTAATCACCCTGATTTACAAGATGTTATTTACACCAATACCGCTGAGATTCCAGGTGATAAGGTTGATAATGATGGTAATGGTTACGTTGATGATGTTAACGGTTGGAACTTTATTGAAAAAAATAATGATGTGACTGACTATGATAGCTCTAGTGAAGAGAATGATCATGGAACCCACTGTGCTGGTATTATTGGCGCTAGTGCCAATGGAACAGGCATTGCAGGAGTTGCATCTAATACTAATGTATCCATTCTGCCTGTTAAGGTATTAGGTGGAGAAGATGGATATGGAACTACTTTCGATATTGTAACTGGTATCAAATATGCGGAAAAGATGGGGGCCCAAATCTGTAACTTAAGTCTTGGTTATGAAGCAACTACATCTTCTGTCGATTCGCTCCTTAAGAAAACAATAGCAAATTCAAATATGGTATTTGTTATTGCCTCTGGTAATGGTGATCGTAATTATAATGCTGTGAATAATGATATTACTCCAACCTACCCTGCTTCCTATGATTGCAGTAACATAATATCCGTAGCAAATATAACGTGTACTGGTATATTAAATTCTAGCTCCAATTATGGTCTTAAGAGTGTGGATATCGCCGCTCCAGGTACTTGTATCTATAGTACCATAGCAGATAACTCCTATGACTATTTCACAGGAACATCAATGAGTGCACCAATGGTAGCTGCTGGCCTTGCAGAAGTTTACTCTTACTACACAGATATCTCTATGCTCCAAGCATCGAAGATTCTACTATCAACAGCTAAGCCCATATCTGCAT
Organism: Anaerosporobacter sp.; assembly: GCF_965301125.1. Lineage (NCBI taxonomy): Bacteria > Bacillati > Bacillota > Clostridia > Lachnospirales > Lachnospiraceae > Anaerosporobacter > Anaerosporobacter sp. The sequence goes on from NZ_CBDLAM010000006.1 coordinate 42,201, forward strand.
TAAATGGTAAAGTGTCAACAGGCGGTATGTTAGATGTATATGGTGCATTAACTTGTGACCGCGATACAATATTGTCTGATAAGAATGCACCGACTATTAACACTACTGTCACTACCTTATCAGGCACTTACAAGAAAAATCTACATATAACAGTTCGTGATGAAGAGAATAACCTTACCAAGGTATGTTATGCCGAAGGTGAAAAAACAGCATCCTATTTTGCAGGCGGTAGTAATGGAACTCCATTAACACTTTCAGGTAATATGGGCAGTATATCAAAAATAGCTACTAGTACCACTTATACAATCTATGCAATAGATAGCTATGGCAATGAGTCCGTGCAAGTGGTCTCAGTAACAGTTAAGGTTCCTAAAAAGATTACCTTATCATCTACTAAAAAGACACTTAAAGTAGGTAAAACCTTCACTTTAAAAGCTGTACCTAATGTAAAATGTTCTGTTAAGTTTACTAGCTCAAATAAATCAGTAGCTAAAGTTAACTCTAAGGGAGTCGTAACTGCCAAGAAACGAGGTAGCTGCAAGATAACCGCTACTACAGATAATGGCGTAAAAGCTTCTTGTAAAGTAACAGTTAAGAAATAATTGCAACATAATAACACATCAGAGAGCCTGCCTTGTAGTATTAATTAGTACTATAAATAGCAGGTTCTTTGTTTTATTTATTTACAAATATGTTAAAGTATGCTATATTGTATCCACAGTATTTATAGTCCAAAAGCACTATTTTTGTTAAATGATTGAGGTGCGATTATGAAGAAACTATATATCATGTCAATTAACGAAATCCTTATAACAACACTCTTACTAGTTTTTACAAGCCTACTACTATATATAACAAATCCATACTCTTCATCTTTGAAATTCTAATTTTGTTAGTACAAGTTTGTTATCATATCACCAATACGCGAGTGAATACGAAATTGCAGTTAGAAAAAGAAAAATATATTACTGTTTTGAAATAATCCCACGAATCCATTCTATGTTTCAAGCAATAATATATCTGGAAAATATGTTTGGTTTGAGATTATTGGTATTACGCTGTATAAAACAATATTCCCATAACTGTAGTTATAACCACAACAGATATTGATAAACAACAAAAGGAGTATGAGAAATTAAAACAAATTGCATTCTTTTTGTATGATTGACATCGATAACTTCAAATTGCTTAATGATAACTTAGTACATACTTTTGGAGATGCTGTATTAATAGAATTCAGTACTAAATTAAATAATTTATTATCTTGAGATGATTTGGTTTCCGAATCGGAGGAGTGAATTTACCCTATTCTTAAGAGACATACCATCTATGGTTTATGCCAAGAATATATCTAAGAAAATCTGTTCCCTATTCAAAGACTTATTATTAGGAGAAATCAAACCATTTGATATCTCTGGAAGCATTGGAATTTCCATGCCTCCAAACCATGGTTCTAATTTTGATGAACAAATTGCTGTGCCAGATATCGCCTTATACCATACCAAAGATTTAGGTAAAGACTGCTATTGCCGATTCCATTAACTATACAGGTTACATATATGCCACCATCAGAAAAGATACAAAACAACTATAAAAACATGAAAGTGATACATTATCCTTTATTTCCAAGATAATAGGTGGCTATATAAGAAATATCTTTATATAGCAAAAGAACTCAATATGAAGATTATCTCTGATGGAGTAGAAACAAAAGAGCAAGCAGATTTCTTAAAATCAATTGGTTACGTATATTGAAAAGGTTATCTATTCGCTAGACCAATGCCAGCTAAGGATTATATCAAAAGTACCTACTGTGGTAAAGATTACAAATTAACAAAACTATATATACTTAATAACAAATTCAGTTTATTATTAAGTATATACCTAAATTATCCTTTATATTTACAAATTTTTAATTTTATTATCTAAATATATTGAAATATATATATAATAGTATACAATATAAATAGAAGATTATTTAATATAATTACTTATATTTACTTTGGAGGATACCTAATGGAACGAATAAATCGTAATAGTAAATTAATTCTGCTCTATGTGATCCTATTGGATATTGTCTTAACTTTTTTTGCAATCTTGGAGTGGAATCAAAATGATAATACTATTCTTATATGCTGGACTGGTGGAGCATCAGCTATAACAATACTAATATTATTAATCACTTACCGTAAATTATCAGATACCTGGATATATAAATGGCTACTTGGTGGTTCCTTTGCAATAATATTCATGGGTTATTGGTTATTGACTAACCATTCCATGGGAATTGCTGTAGCATTTGCTGCAAGTTGCACAATTATATTACAGAGTAATTTAGCATTTTCTTATTTTATTATCACGTTGTTATCTGTTTATGGCTGTATTGTATCCATTATTCGTTTAACTCTTGGCAATAGAACATTATTTAACGTTGTTATGGAAGTATCAACAATCCTAATTTTTTCAATTTTATGGCTACTAATTAACCGTGAGAAGACAAAGACTACGAGGAAAGATGAACTTCTCATTAATGAAATTCAACAAAGACAAGATGATCAACTCCATACATTGACTCATACGTCTATGATTTTGGATAATCTAATTAATGCTGCAAACGAAATATCTGCTGACTTAAAAACTAAGATGAACCTCTCTGCTGAAGCGATTGAACAAATATCCCAACGTTCTATCGATGCCGAAATAGATATTCAATATCAAGCAGAATTATCAGAACAAATAAGTGATATAATCACGGAGTTACAAACCATAACCGATACAATTCAATCTAATGTGAATCGATCCGTAGATACCACAGAAGTTGGAAAAAAACAAATTAGTAAACTTACAAGCTATTCACAACATGTTATAAGTGTAAATAATTCTGTTTGTGAGGATATGAAGGCACTCAAAGATAATATATCTAGTATTCAATCAATTATACTAACGATTTCGGATATTTCTACACAAACCAATTCACTAGCTCTTAATGCCTCAATAGAAGCGTCCAAGGCAGGTGATGCTGGAAAAGGATTTGCCGTTGTCGCAGATGAAATACGTGTTCTTTCTGATGTTAGTAACATCGCAACTCAAGAAATCGAATCCGTCCTTCATCAGTTAGTAACTAACATCGAAAAAACTTCTGCTTCCGTAACAGATACAGTTGAGAATATAAAGCAAGAAAATTACTATATTCAATGTGTAAATCAAGGATTCGAAGACATTCATAATATGTTATACATTACAAAAAACAGTGTCGAAAGCTTAGAAGAGAAATGTAATGATTTAACCATTGCTAATAGCAGTATGATGGAGCATATTGACAATGTATCTACTGCACGTAAAGAAGTAGTTGCACAATCAGAATCTACGGCAACAATACAAAGAGAAGGTATAGACTACTCTGCTAGAATTGTTGATTCTCTCGATAAAATGAAAGAAACTGCACAATCTCTTATAGATTAAACATAAATAATTTTAGAGTACTGAAAAGTTATATAAAAATATAAGAACAAAGGTAGAGACAATTTCGTTAGTCTCTACCTTTTGTTTTAACATTCTCTTTACACTGCTTTGTTCCATTACAGCTATAATACCCTGCTTAATCCCATACGATGTAGTTGTAAAAACAATATGCTAATAATCTTTTTCTCTCCCATTCTAGGGCTTACTGCACATAATCCTGGCCTTCCTATATAAACATAGTACTTACTTTAAAACACCATATATTTTTTTTATCTGGCTTGCAGCCCGTTTATACTTTACGTATCAGCAAGGTTTAGCTAAATGTGGCTTTCCAAAATACAATAATAAATTTTTATATTTTTCTTAAAATCTAAATAAAAAAACTCTAAACCTTAATCAGATTTAGAGTTCTTAAAGAGAGGCGACAATCAGATTTGAACTGATGATCAGGGTGTTGCAGACCCATGCCTTACCACTTGGCTATGTCGCCATATTTAATTTACTTTACTATTATATTATACTAGAATCAAATATATTCGTCAATTCTAAATTAATATAATGAATGACTCCAAGGGGATTTGAACCCCTGTTACCGCCGTGAAAG
>NZ_CBDLAM010000007.1:0-20718 GCF_965301125.1 Anaerosporobacter sp.
GTTCAGGATCATCTAATCTTCCAACTGCTATTACAGGAACATTAAGTGCTTCTTTGATTTTTCTTGCAAGGGGTATTTGATAACCTGAATGTGAACCAGGAGCTCCTCCAGATCCCATATGTCCTTCTCCACCAGAGGATACATGAAAGATATCGACACCTGCTTTATAAAATTCATTACAAAATTGAATACTCTCTTCAATGCCATAACCATCTTTTACGTATTCCTTTGCTGAAATACGCATCATTAAAGGCATGTCTTTGGGCATTTCTTCTTTCGCTGCTCTAATAATCTCTTTTGCAAATAAATTCTTATCTTTACCGTATTTATCTTCTCGTTTATTTGTTAATGGAGAAATAAATTCATGAATCAAATAGCCATGAGCACCATGAAGTTCAATGGTGTCGACACCAGCTTTTAGTGCACGTTGAATTGACTTTCTAAACTTTTCGACCATATCTTCCACTTCTTCAGTAGTTAAAGCACGTGGAGTCTTATAATTTTCATCAAATGGTATGGCAGAAGGAGCAACAGGTACTTTGGCATCTTCTGCTTTTCGACCTGCATGAGCAATTTGAATACCTACTTTTGCTCCTTGTTCATGAATCGCATCCACAATTCTTCTCAAGGCAGGAATTTGGTCATCTGTCCATAAACCTAAATCATAATCTGAAATTCTACCATCTGGTTCAACGTCTGTCATTTCAATTATAATTAAGCCAGTACCACCTACAGCTCGACTGACATAATGCAAAAAGTGCCAATCTGTAGCTATGCCATCTTTCTTATCAACAGAATATTGGCACATGGGTGGCATAACAATCCTATTTTTTAGTTCAAGATTTTTCAATTTATATGAATCAAATAAATGTTTCATTTTAGTACTCCTTTTCTACAATAATAGCTGGTTTTATGAACTATTTATTGTGCTGAATATAAAACTATATGTATGCTACATAGTATAATTTACCATTTGCGCTTGTTAAAGTAAATAGGCAGATTACGGTAGAAGAGATGTATATCCATTATAGTATTGTTCTAGATTGAAAACACAATATAATGGTGAAAACAGTTGACATGATACAATATATTGTATATATTGAATAAAGTAATAGATTTTACAACATAATACAACATAAGGTAAGAAGCATTTGTATTGAATAGATTTTATTAAATGGAGAAACCTAAGGAGGATGTTCGTGTATAAGGAGTTTTTTAACATGATTAAAAAAAATAAGCCCAATGAAACAATTGTTATAGATGCTGTTGTCGGTGCCGGAAAGACGTCGTATATGGAGATGTTATCAGAAGAGATGAAGGTACCTTGTTTTCAAGAGCCTGTACAGGAGAATCCTTTATTGGACAAGTTCTATTATGATAGAAAGAGATATGCCTTTCCGCTTCAGATATACTTTCTCAATCGAAGATTTGAGATGCTGAAACAGGCCGCCGAAGCGGGAGAAGCAAGACTCATGGATCGAAGTATCTATGGTGATATGATATTTGCTAAATTGCTCTATGAAGAGGGGGATATGGAGAAGGATGAATTTATATTATATCAAGATCTTTTGACCAATATGCTAGATCATGTAGAGGCGCCTAAACTTATGATTTATCTTAAAATTGATACGGATACCGCAATAGAGCGCATTAAGAAAAGAGGGCGTGACTATGAGCAGATAGTTGAAAGAGATTACTGGGAGAATCTTAATAAGGAATACGAGGATTACTTCTCAGAATATAATCTTTCACCACTTTTAGTTATTGAGGCTGCAAAGTATGATATTGTAGGAAGTTTGAAGGACAGAGAGGAGGTACTTCAAATAATTCAACAAAAAATTATCGAAGTAGATGATTCTTCTCAAAATCTGTAGAGATAGTATGTCTGTTAAGGAATAATTAGAGGCCTTAAAGAATAGTTAATTTGAAGTTGCTGTTGACATATATATTTTGTTATAATATTATAAACAAAACACTCTTTGCACTGCATATAATCTACAGTACAGACTGAACAGGCGATGGAATTTCCATGAAGCCGGGCCTCATAATGGCAGCAGGTGAATGCAACATCTGTGGGACAGTAGTTTACTAATTGTTCCATGGATGTTTTTTGTTTTATGGAATAAACATATCCCAATATGTACGTAGCATAGAATTATCTTCAGTAAAACGGAGGCAACTATCATGAAACAAAACAATCAAAAATTGAACCAACAGATAGACAATAATTTATTGGAGAAATCTCGTATAACGGAATTTTTCCTTCGTTTATTGATAAAGAACAACCATGATATTCAGGAAACCCAATTGCGATCAGCCGTAGGTAAGCTGTCTGGTTTGGTGGGCATTGTATGTAATCTGTTGCTTGCTGGGAGTAAATTTGTTGTGGGAATTCTAGCAGCATCTGTTTCAATTACTGCGGATGCACTGAACAACCTTTCTGATGCAGCAAGCTCAATCGTCACCTTGGTTGGTTTCAAGTTAGCTGAGAAACCTGCTGATGCAGATCATCCCTATGGTCATGCTCGGTTTGAGTATTTATCAGGTCTTGGAGTAGCAGTGATGATTATCCTCATTGGTTTTGAATTGGCCAAGAGTTCGGTGGGAAAGATACTGAATCCAACTGCTGTGGAATTTTCTATTGTTACCGCTTGTGTTTTGTTAGGTTCTATATTGGTAAAGATGTGCCTTTTCCTTTTTAATCGTAAAATGGGTAAGATGATTCATTCGACTGCTTTGCTTGCTACTGCTGAAGACAGTCGAAATGACGTAATTACTACGAGTGCTGTTTTGGTTGCAGCAGTGGTAGAATATTTTACAACTTGGCAGATTGATGGATTTATGGGTTTGGCAGTTGCTCTGTTCATACTTTATAGTGGTGTTAACCTTGCAAAGGAGACAATCTCGCCATTGTTAGGTGAGGGTGCAAACCCAGAGTTGCAGGAGCAGATTACAGAGTACATTACCTCTTGTCCTAAGGTTTTGGGGTGTCATGATCTAATGGTTCATGACTACGGACCTGGCCAACGGTTTGCTAGTATCCATGTGGAAATGGATAAAGATGAAAATGCTCTGGTTTGCCATGAACTGATTGATAATATGGAGCGGGAATGTTACAAAAGCTACGGCGTTCATTTGGTAATTCACTATGATCCTGTGGTCACCAACAATCCGGAAATAGAACGGTTGTACCATTTGGTGACAGCAATTTTGAAAGTCAAGGATGAACGGATGTCCATCCACGATTTTCGAATGGTTCCTGGCGAGGAACACACCAATTTGATTTTTGACGTTGCCTTTCCGACAGAACTGCGAGGACAAGAGAATACCATTAAGTCTGCATTGGAGAAGGCACTTAATGATTTAGGAGAAGGCACATATTATACGGTTATTACCTTTGATCCCACATCCTTTCATTAAGGATGTGGGGTAAGTATTAATAAGTCATCCTACAAATTGCGTCAATTCCCAATTAAATTTATCCAGTTCATCATAGAACAATCCGTGGCCACTGTTCTCAAATGTTATCAGTTTCGAGTTCCTAATTCCCTGATTTTGTATAACACCCAACTCATACGGAACAACTTGATCATGAATACCATGCATAATTAACGTTGGAACATGTATCTTTGGAAGATCATTAAATAATTCTTCTGAAATCCAATCTTTAGAAATAGCAATCGTTGCATAGCTAGCCGCCTGCAATCCCATTTGGAAGAGCCAATCGGAAAGTGGCGGTGACACTTGCTTATAGAAGAATATTTTACCGAAGTTTTCTAACATTTCAGGACGGTCATTATATGCTCCCTGAATAAAAACGTTTTCTATGTCCTCTGCTTTCTGCCCGTAAGGAAAGTTTGGACGCTGTATAAGGCTAGGTGCGGCGGAAGCACAAAGCACAAGTTTTGAGACACCAAAACCGTTATGTCGCGCCATGTACCGGATAGCAATAGCTCCGGATGTAGAGTGTCCTAACAAGGTAACATTATTTAAATTCAGGGTTTTGATAACCTGTAATACATCATCTGCTAAGCTGTCGTAATTGTAGCCACTCCAAGGCTTATCTGAATTACCGAATCCTCTCATGTCAATACCTATACAACGATATCCCATATGTGGCAGAATATTATATTGATATTCAAATAGTCTGTAATTGGCAGGCCAACCATGAAGAAAAATAATTGTTTTATCACCTGACGGATTAATATCGTTTACATATAGCCTAACACCTGGTTCTACCATAATCATTGATTCCATTATACAACCTCACTTATTATATTTTTGCATCTTTATTGTCAATTGATATTCATTCTATTTATTATATTAAATATGTCTAACCATGATGTTATGGATTTAGAAAATAAATTGTTTTTTGGCCATTAGATGAGATTGTTGGTAACCAATTGCTGTATTGAGCGCACTATATATACTGCTTGTCAGAGCTATTGTATTATGTTATTATATGGATGCTTGGGATAGACGAATAGAAACAATACAAAACGAATAGTAAGCGTGCATAATTATGAGTAAAATGATATAAAATGGAGTGGAGGCTGTCTGTATGGATAATGATCTTCTAAATGCTCAAGAAGTTGCTGATATATTGAAGATTTCAAGAAATACGGTTTATGAATTGATAAAGCGTGGGGAGCTGAATTCCTCAAAAGTCGGTAAACAAGTAAGAATAAGCCGTAGTGAAGTGGAGGCTTATCTGAATGGTGGGAGCAGTCCGACAATGTTTAATACAAAAGATTTCGTGGCAGGGAATAATCCACATCCTAAATTGATTAAGAAACCGTCCTATACCCATGTTGTTGATGAAAATATCAGAGGCAATGAATTTATTATATGCGGTCAGGATATATCCCTGGATTTACTGGCTAATTATTTGAGTATATATGTAGAGACCCTTCAGATATATAGGTCTCACCTTGCCAGTTACAATGGAATCTATGCTTTGTATCAAGGACGCGTCAACGTTGCAACTGCGCATCTTTGGGATGGGGAGCTTGATGAATATAATATATCGTATGTTAGAAAAATGATGCCTGGAATTTCTCCTTTAATTATACGAATAGGAAAGCGTAGGCATGGATTTTATGTACAGAAGGGCAATCCCAAAGGAATTGTCGGTTGGTCTGATTTAAAAAGGACGGATATCTCCATTGTAAATAGAGAAAAAGGTAGTGGAACTAGAGTTTTGTTAGATGAAAAATTACGTCTTATGGGAGTGATAGGTGATTATATTGAAGGCTATCACCATGAATGTAAATCACACCTTGCGGTTGCAAGCATAATATCACACGGAGAAGCTGATATTGGAATAGGAAGCGAAACTGGAATGATGAACGTGAGTGGAGTGGATTTTATCCCGCTTCAAATGGAATGCTATGACCTTATTATGCGTCTGTCGGATGCCGATAAGCAACCTTATAAGCAGATTATGGAGATACTAACTTCCGATGCATTTAAAATGGATTTACAGAGCTTTGGACGATATGACACATCAGAAACAGGAAAAATTATTTGGAAGTAGGAAATCTCCTTTTGGTATGGTAGAAGTGTAATTCTTGAGTAGTTAAATTTACTTAAGTAATTACACTTATTTTTATATAAAAAAATAAATCATCTACATGTTAATCTTATATTTTGTTATATATATGTTCTTGAAAATTTGAGTAAATTCTAGAACGTCTAACATATCAATTACAATCACTGTGTGATAAACGTGAATAAATGTGACAACAGGGAAATGAAAAGTAAATATATTACATAAAACGAATAAATTATCAGAAATGTTTATGCTAAAATTACATTGACGGTTAAAACCAGACAGGATATAGTATCATTATTAATACAAACAAGATATGACAAACAGAACAAAACAAGATAATATTGAACGAATAAATAAAACAAACAAGACGAAACAATACAAAACGACAAAGTTACGAGTAATTCAATAATGTTAGTAGAATAACAAAGAGGTTATTATATTAATTTCGATTAATATAATGCCTTTTTTTTATACATCAATATAATACAAAAATTTTAAGGAGGATTTAATCATGAGAAAACTAGCGTTTTATGGTAAGGGCGGTATTGGTAAGTCAACGACACAGCAAAACACAGCAGCAGCAATGGCACACTATTATGATCAGAAGATTTTTATTCATGGATGTGATCCTAAGGCTGATTCAACACGTCTCATCTTAGGAGGAAAGCCACAAGAAACCCTGATGGATGTTCTTCGTGAAGAAGGAGCTGAAAAGGTAACGAATGATAAGGTTATAAAGAATGGTTTTCGCGACATTAGATGTGTTGAATCTGGCGGACCAGAACCTGGAGTAGGTTGTGCTGGACGTGGAGTTATTACAGCAATCGATTTGATGGAAACGAATGGGGCCTATACAGATGATTTGGATTTTGTATTTTATGATGTACTAGGAGATGTTGTTTGTGGTGGTTTTGCAATGCCGATCAGAGATGGTAAGGCGCAGGAAGTTTATATTGTAGCTTCAGGTGAGATGATGGCAATTTATGCTGCTAATAACATCTGTAAGGGACTTTTAAAGTATGCAAAGCAAAGTGGTGTACGCCTTGGAGGTATTATCTGCAATAGCCGTAAGGTTGATCGTGAGAAAGAATTTCTTGAAGAGTTTACGGCAGCCATTGGCACACAGATGATTCATTTTGTACCAAGAGATAATATTGTGCAAATAGCGGAGTTTAATAAAAAGACTGTAGTTGATTATGATGCAACTACAAATCAGGCAAAAGAATATGGTGAGCTGGCACACAAGATTATTGAAAACACGAATTTGGTTATTCCGAAACCACTTACAATGGATGAACTTGAAACAATGGTAGTTAAATATGGTATAACCGACTAATTGAAAGGAGCAATTCCTATGAAAATGTTAAAAGCAATTGTACGTCCCGAAGTTGCAGATGAAATTGCAGATTCACTTTCAGAAGCAGGGTTTAACTCAATGACAAAGATCAATGCATTTGGTCGTGGAAAACAGCAAGGTATTATGATTGGTGCGGTCCGCTATGATGAACTTCCCAAAACAATTCTGATGCTTGTAGTCACGGATGAAGATGTTGAAGAAATACTAAAGTTGATCAAATACAAGGCTTATACCGGTAATTTTGGAGATGGTAAGATATTCATTACCTCAGTAGACAGAGCGCTTACGGTTAGAACCGGAGCAGAAGAATTGTAGGTGAAGATTATGAAAGAAATTATTGCAATCATAAGACCTAGAAAAGTAAGTGCAACAAAAGAGGCTTTGGTTAAGCTTGGTTATCCAAGCTTGACCGCCATACCTGTACTTGGTCGCGGTAAGCAAAAAGGGCTGGAGGGCGAAGTTAATATTGAATATAGATCAGGTATTCTTGAGCAGAACAAACATGGCGGAATGAAATACATCCCAAAGCGATATCTATCAATTGTAATACCTGATGATGAAGTAGATGTAGTACTAGATGCAATTATTAAAGTGAATCAGACAGGTCAGATTGGTGATGGAAAAACTTTTGTATGTCCCGTAGAGGATGCAATTCGTATCAGAACGGATGAACAAGGAGTAGATGCGTTAAATTAATCATCATTAGAAAGAGGAGGTTAAAATATGCCATATCATTTGTTTAAATGTAGTGAATGTATACCGGAGAGAGAAAAGCATGCTGTAATCAAAGGACCCGGTGAAACACTGTCGGATGCTTTGCCTCTAGGATATTTAAACACGATCCCTGGATCGATATCAGAGAGAGGCTGTGCCTATTGTGGTGCGAAGCATGTAATCGGAACACCGATGAAAGATGTTATACATATGAGCCATGGGCCGATAGGTTGTACCTATGATACTTGGCAGACGAAAAGATATATCAGTGATAATGATAACTTCCAATTAAAGTATACTTATGCTACTGATATGAAAGAGTCACATATCGTATTTGGTGCAGAAAAACTTCTAAAGAAAAACATCATTGAAGCTTTTAATGCATTTCCTAATATAAAGAGAATGACAATCTACCAGACCTGTGCATCTGCATTAATCGGTGATGATATCAATGCGATTGCAGCAGAAGTCATGGAAGAAATGCCTGATGTTGATATCTTTGTATGTAATTCTCCCGGATTTGGAGGTCCGAGTCAGTCGGGAGGCCATCATAAGATTAATATTGCATGGATTAATCAAAAGGTTGGAACCGTTGAGCCGGAGATTACCAGTGACTATGTAATCAATTATGTAGGCGAGTACAATATCCAGGGTGATCAAGAGGTTATGCAGGATTACTTTAAGAGAATGGGAATTCAGGTACTGTCTACATTTACGGGTAATGGAACCTATGATGGATTACGTGCAATGCATAAAGCACATTTGAATGTTTTAGAGTGTGCAAGGTCTGCAGAGTATATATGTAATGAATTGAGAGTAAGGTATGGAATACCACGTCTTGATATCGACGGGTTTGGATTCGAGCCTCTTAGCGGTTCCCTTAGAAAGATAGCGATGTTCTTTGGTATCGAGGATCGTGCGGAGGCAATTATTAAAGAAGAGACCGATAGATGGAAACCGGAGCTAGATTGGTATAAGGAAAGACTGAAGGGCAAAAAGGTTTGCCTGTGGCCAGGTGGTTCTAAACTGTGGCATTGGGCCAACGTAATTCATGAGGAAATGGGTGTTGAAGTAGTTTCGGTTTATACCAAATTCGGGCACCAGGGAGACATGGAGAAGGGAATCTCAAGATGTGAGGAAGGTGCTCTTGCAATTGATGATCCGAATGAACTTGAAGGTATGGAAGCTATGGATATGCTACAGCCAGACATCATCTTTACTGGAAAGAGACCGGGTGAAGTAGCTAAGAAAATTCGTGTACCGTATCTGAATGCACATGCATATCATAATGGACCTTGGAAGGGATATGAAGGTTGGGTAAGATTCGCACGTGATGTTTATAATGGTATCTACTCACCAATACATCAGCTAGCCCTCTTAGACATCAGCAAGGATGAGATATCTACGGATAAGGGCTTTATGACACAGAGACTGATTTCCGATGTAGGCTTAAGTGATGAGATAAAGAACTCGACTGTACTTAGAGAATATACAGGAGATTACGATGCACTAAAGAGGATAAAAGAAAGAGAGTATCCGGAATTCTCCAGAAAGAGTGATCTTGTTGGAGAGCTCTCAGCAATATAATGGAGGTGAAGTGTAATGGATGATTTAACGAAGGAGAGAGTTGAGTTATTACTTGATTTTATCATGAAGAAATGCCTGTGGCAGTTCCATTCCAGGGCATGGGACAGAGAAAGACAGAATGAAAACATCATTCAGAAAACGACGCAGATATTGTGTGGAGAACCTGTTGAAAATGATACTCCGGAACAAAAATGTTATTTTGTTGATGCAGCTTATTTGGCGGAAAATTATAAAAATAGATTTCCATGGGTATCTGAAATAGATAAAGTAGACTTAAAAAATATTATGCAGGGTTTAAGGGAACGCTTGGATTATTTGCTTATATCAGGCTCATTGAATGCAGAACTTACCGACCCGCATTATTAGAAGGAGGAATTATATGTACTGTGATGTGAAAAATAAAGAGCGTGCGGGAGTAATTAATCCCATATTTACCTGTCAGCCCTGTGGTGTTCAATATGCCAGCATCGGAATTAAAGATTGTATTGGAATCGTTCATGGTGGTCAAGGTTGCGTAATGTTTGTAAGATTATTATTTTCACAACATTTTAAAGAAAGTTTTGAGATTGCTTCCTCCTCCCTCCATGAAGATGGTGCAGTATTTGGTGCACTGAACAGAGTTGAAGAAGCAGTAGATGTTCTTCTTATGAGATATCCAGATGTAAAAGTAATCCCAATCATCTCAACTTGTTCTACTGAGGTTATCGGTGATGATATTGATGGTGTTGTTAGAAAATTGAATAAAGGACTTTTAAAAGAAAAGTATGCAGGACGTGAGGTGCACTTAATACCGATTCATTCACCTAGCTTTGTGGGGAGTATGGTATCTGGTTATGATATTGCTGTTAAAGAGTTTGTGGCATACTTTGCAAAGAAAGACATACCATCGGATAGGATTAATTTGATAACAGGCTGGGTTAATCCTGGAGATGTAACAGAACTAAAACATCTACTGACAGAAATGCAGATTGAAGCAAATGTACTTTTTGAGATAGAAGCATTTGATTCTCCACTTATGCCAAGCGGTAATTATGTATCGCATGGAGAAACTACTATCGAAGATTTAAGGGATACGGCGAATGCAAAAGCTACGTTTGCCCTAAATAATTACGAGGGTGGAAAGGCAGCAGGGTATCTAGAGAATGAATTTGAAATTCCTGCGATTATTGGACCGACACCAATTGGTATCAGAAATACGGATGCATTCTTAAAGAAACTCAGCGATGTTACAGGTAAGCCTATTCCAGAATCCTTGGTTTATGAGAGAGGAATCGCCCTTGATGCAATTACAGATGTAACGCATATGTTTCTGGCGGATAAGAAGGTGGCAATCTACGGAAATCCTGATCTTGTAATTGGTCTTGCACAGTTTTGTCTGGATATGGAGATGAAACCAGTGCTATTGCTACTGGGTGATGATAACTCCAAGTATAAAACGGATCCTCGGATCTTAGAATTTCAGGAAAAGTTGGATTATAAAATGGAAGTTATAATGAATGCAGATTTATGGGAATTAGAAAACCGAATTAAAAATGAAGGCCTGGAAGTTGATATGATTATGGGGCATTCCAAAGGTAGATATATTTCCATTGATTACAACATCCCAATGGTAAGAGTTGGATTTCCGGTATATGACAGAGCAGGTATGTATCGTCACCCGATTGTTGGATATAAGGGAGCCATGCTTTTAGCAGAAGAGATTGCGAACACCTGGTTTGCAGATATGGAGTATAAGCATAATAGAGAACCAATTCTAAATGTGTGGTAAGTATCAAATAAAATAATAACTGTGGCTACCTATTTGGGAAAACTTATGATATATTGTAAGATATTACATATCGCATAAGTGAGGGGGTAAAGCAATGAATAACAGTAATACTTCTAATTCCAGTTATAACAACAAACGTGTTTGCAGACATCCTTGCTTTAATAACTATGATTTTCATAATGCTATCATACATTTACCGATAGCATCGGAAAGTAACATCAATTCTAATTATAGTTTACACCAAAGCATTTGCTCAGGTGATGTATGTTCGGATGCTGTAAACACAGTACTTACCCCTTATGAGGCAATGGAAAGATTACTGGAGGCTAAGAAAAGTATGCCAAACCTTACAGTTGCGGCAATTGCGGGACCGGGCGAAGCATTAGCTAATTTTGAAGTGCTAAAGGAATCCGCTAGACTTATTCGACAGACATCTCCTGAGACACTACTTTGTCTATCCACCAATGGGTTGATGCTTCCGGTATATGCTAACCATCTTATTTCGTTGGGTTTTAATTATGTTACGGTCACAGTGAATACGATTAGTCCAGAGATAGGAGCCAATATCTACAACTATATAACCTATCTAGGACATAGATACTACGGTGTCGAAGGCGCTAATATACTACTTCAGAATCAGATTTCTGGTATTAGTTATCTTGCATCCATGGGGATTTCAGTAAGAATGAACATAGAGGTGGTGAAAGGAATCAATGATTCTGAGATAAAAGAAATTGTTTATGCGGCTAAGGAATGTGGCTGCAAAATGACGAATATCCTCCAAAAAGTCACAAGTGGTGAAGGTAATCCAAGTGGCTTGGAAGCTTACACTGGTGATGGACTGAGTGATCTTAGAAAAGAATGTGAATCTATTCTTCCACAATCTTATTATTGTAAACCATGCAATTCTACAACCATGGAAACACTAAATAGCAGAATACCGATAGAGTTTAATGAACATGGTAATGGTTCAAATGCGACTAAAATTGAAACGGATTCGGTTAGCTATCGATTTGCAGTATGTTCTAAGAATGGTAAACTCATTGATCAGCATTTTGGGCAAGCAACTAAATTCTATATCTATGATTATAAGGATGATGTCGTAAATTTTGTTGAGACTAGACAAACGGAACAGTATTGCCATGGAAGCATGGAAGAGAAGGCGGCAGGAAGAATTTATCAGTTGATAAAAACAATTGAAGATTGCAATTGTGTAATATGTATGAAAATTGGAGCATGCCCATCCGATGCGTTAAAAGAGAAGGATATTGATATTTATATTACCTATAACTTGATTGAAGAAGGATTAAAAGAAGCTGTACTTAGACTTTATACTAATTCATCTATAGATGATTCATATAGGGTTTCAATATCATATGATTAAACTTTACAATAATGGAACAACACCGAATTTACAAGACAAATTTATATAATAATTGAAAGATGAGAAAGGTTGGGACTTATATGAAAATCCATTATTTACAACATATAGCTTTTGAAAATCCAGGGAGTATACTTTCCTGGGCGAAGGAAAATCAGTATCCCATTTCCGCTACTCACCTTTACAGGAACGAGACTCTGCCTGAGTTGGATGAATTCGATTGGTTGATTGTTATGGGTGGGCCCATGAACATCTATGAAGAAGAGAGCTATCCATGGTTAAGGGCAGAGAAAGAGTTTATAAAGACTGCAATTGAGAGGAAAAAGGTAGTAATCGGACTTTGCCTTGGAGCACAATTGATTGCTGATATTATTGGAGGGAGAGTAATAAGGAATCAACACAAAGAAATAGGGTGGTTTCCTATTACATTATGTGAAAATATATCTGATTATCCCGAGTTTTCTTTCTTACCTTCTTCACCGATTGTTTTTGAGTGGCATGGAGATACCTTTGTTGACCTTCCTAAGGAAGCAATCTTAATAGCAACGAATGAAGGGTGTAAGAATCAGGCGTACATATACAAAAAAAGAGTCTATGGTTTTCAATTTCACTTGGAAAATACCATGACTATTATTGAAGATCTTATCAAAAATTGCAGTGATGAGATGGTGCCTGAGAGGTTTGTACAATCTGCGGAAGTAATAACCGCACATAATGATTATATCGAACAGGATAACAAGTGGATGAAAATGTTTCTTACGAAGCTTGCAGTTATGTATGAAGAGGAGGAAATATAATGGAAGAAGTACGTTATAAGCAAAGAAATTGTTCTGATAGGCAGAAGATAGAAGCATTTCTTGAAAAGACCCGAATCGGTGTGATTGGAATGCAAGGGGAAACATATCCATATACAGTGCCGGTTAATTATATATGGCATAATGGAGGAATCTATTTTCATGGTATGGGATCGGGCAAAAAGAATGAACTTTTGATGAAAGAGCCACAAGTTAGTTTTACTGTATATGAAGAAGTTGGAACTGTTAAAGATCCGGTACCTTGTCATGCGGATACTGCTTATATGAGTGTTATGATATTCGGCTATGCCAAAAAAGTAGAGGATTATACGGAAAGTGCACAAGTACTGCAGTTGATTGTTGAGAAATATTTGCCGGGGTTTTATAAAAGTAAGATACCTTCCACTGTGGTGGAACATTATCGGTCTTCCCATGATAAAAGGTCAGTTGCTGTTTATAAAATTGAACCTGAAGAAATTACGGCAAAAGAAAATGTAGCGAAGGAGGATGAATTATTTGAATCGTAACTATAACAAGGCTTATGTAAATGAAGGAGGTTGACTCAATGATTGCTGAAATGAAATATAATTTAAAAGGAATAACTAGTTATACTACGTATCCTTCGGGTGAGATGAAGGAGTGTAAACTAGGAGAATATAACGAAATCTGCATAGGACCAAATACATTGATTCCAAGATACAAAGGTGTAGACGAGAGAAAAAAGGATAACAAAGCAGTATCATTTTATGAAAATGGTAATATTAAGAGCATTTCCCTAGAAGAGCAAACAGAAATTGCTACTTCAATCGGTACCATATCATCAGAACTTATCACCTTTTATGAAGATGGAGCTATTAACAGTTTGTTTCCGCTTAATGGACAGATTGGATTTGGCTGGTCAGAAGAAGATGAAGAGCAACTATTGAAGGAATTAGAACTTGATTTAACGTTTGCTAAGTTTCAGAAAAAGATAATCGGTCTCAGATTTTATCAGACCGGAGAAATCAAAAGTATAATTCTGTGGCCGAGGGAAAATATTGATATAGATACTCCACTAGGGTCTTACCCGGTTCGTATCGGCTTGCGAATGTATGAAAATGGGAATTTAGAATCCTTTGAACCTGCCAGAGCCGTGGTGGTACCAACACCCATTGGGGATATTGTTGCATTTGATCAAAATGCATTAGGAATGGATGCGGATAATAACTCCGTTAATTTTTACCTTGATGGTAATTTGCGTAGCATTGCTACCAATAGTGACATAGTAGTAAATAATAAAGTAACCGGAGAAAGAACAATGATATACCAACAATTGAGACTGGATATGCTGACAAATGAAATGGTAAAACTTCCAGTGAAAATTAGTTTTGAGAGTAATAGTATTACTATTGATAGCGGTGCTGAGAGTATGTCATTTGATATAAATACTTGTAAATTCCTTTTCCTGTATGATGGAAGTTATAAGGAGAAAAAATGTAGCCCTGGTAGTGACTGTTCTGGTTGTGGAGCAGCCTGTATGTAGTCTCAAGAAATTATAAAAGTTCTTGTAATCGTGTATTAATATAGTAGAAAGGCAAAACTCTAGATACTGTAGATTTACTTCTTAGCTGACGTACTATAATAAAGAAACGATAGTGAAACAACTATAGTACTTCTTAGGGTGTACAGAAAAACCTAGGAAGGCGAGGCAAGGAAGCCGAGCCAGCCTGAGATGAGGCAGGATGCCGAATCGAAGGCGGTTCCGTACCTTTTAGACGACTGTATTGTACACACTTAGAAGTACTTAGGTGTGTAGCGTGTTTCGTGTTATAGTACGTCAGCTAAGAAGCTATGAACACCTAAACAGAGTTTTGCAACCATTGGAGGGGTGTTATGGAAATAGCTGTGTTGGTTGATTCTGAAGGTAAAACATCAGGGTTTGAAAAGAATGGGAGCCTTTGTATTTATTCAAAAGAGAACGGTGCGTGGTTTGAAAAGAAGTGCATGGAACATGATTTGAAGGGTGTTATAAATGCGGATATTCTCCGTGAGAAAATAAAGGATATTTGTGATTGGCTTGAAGATTGCAAGATTCTAGTTGTAAACCGAATCAGAGGAGTCCATTATATCGGCTTTGAGGAGAGACAGGTATCAATGCTTGAGATTGAAGGAAAACCGGAACAATTTTTAGATGATATCAAAGAATGTTGGCAGCATCAGAGAACAGGTCAGAAAGTACCGCTGGAACATAATGCAATTCATGAGCAGCGACAGGGCATATTCTATACGGATTTGCGGGAGGTTATGAAAGGCAACACTTCATATAATTCAAAACAAATATTGCTACCGTTTCTTAAAAAACAGAAATTCAAAAGCCTGGAGATTATCTGTGACCATGTTCCTAAGTGGCTAGAAAAGGAAATGTTTGAATTGTCAATTATGATTTCCGTTGAAAAGTATAAAGACTGTATGAAAGTCAAAGTACATCCAGTGAAAGGTAAATAGCTATTCGTACAATATCCCTTCTACTTTCTTGCGTTTTAGTGTGACTAAGTTGCAAAAAAATAGGGTTGCCAAAAGTCAATTCTACCCTTATAATTGAGTTAGGCATAACTAACCTAAAACGAAAATACAAAAGAAAGGAAGGTGAATGATGATGAATAATGTTATATTTGCATTTGTACTTACACTGTTGGCTGGGCTTAGTACAGGAATTGGTAGTTGCATTGCTTTTATCGCTAAAAAAACGAATAAAAAATTTCTGTCAATAAGCCTTGGTTTTTCAGCAGGTGTTATGATATATGTATCTATGATAGAGATATTTTTTAAAGCGCAGGATGCATTGACTACAGAAATGGGAGAACGGGCAGGCTCATGGGTAACTGTTGTTGCATTTTTTGGAGGAATGTTTTTAATTGCCCTTATTGATAGATTGATACCTTCAGAAGAAAATCCCCATGAGGTTAAGAGTGTGGAAGCAGAAAATGAGGAAGTACCCAAAACAAACCAGCTGATGAGAATGGGGGTATTTACATCGATAGCGATTGCTGTCCACAATTTTCCGGAAGGACTTGCGACCTTTGTTTCAGCAATGCAGGATCCAGGTATTGCAATACCGATTGTTGTTGCGATTGCCATACACAACATACCAGAAGGAATTGCTGTTTCAGTGCCGATTTATCAGGCTACAGGTTCTAAGAAAAAGGCATTTTATTATTCTTTTTTATCAGGCCTAGCAGAACCTATTGGTGCTTTGGTTGGATGGCTGATTCTAATGCCTATTATGAGTGATACGGTATTTGGTATTATATTTGCAGGAGTGGCTGGAATAATGGTATTTATATCCGTAGATGAACTGCTTCCTGCTGCAAGAGAATATGGAGAACACCATCTGTCGATATATGGATTGATTGCAGGTATGATGGTAATGGCAGTTAGCTTGCTTTTATTTTTATAATATATTTTAGATTACATATTGCAAAATAAAAGGTATATCATTCACTAAAATGAGTGGTATACCTTTATTAAAGTAGAAATTTATTAAATTAATTGAACAATTCATTAAATTAATATAAACATCATTGACATATTAATGTATTGAGAATAAGATATACAAATCATAGATAAATGAAAATAGGCTAATTGTAAACGGGAGGTAGATATGTTAGAACTAAAGAACATACGCAAGGTTTACCATGTGGGTGATATGGAAACAGTAGCCCTTAATGACATCAGTGTAGCATTTAGAGAAAAGGAATTCGTAGCTATTCTAGGTACAAGTGGATCTGGAAAAACAACATGCCTAAATATTATAGGCGGGCTTGATAAATATGACTCTGGTGATCTTGTAATCAAGGGTAAGAGAACAAAAGACTTTAAAGATAATGATTGGGATGCCTATAGAAATAATTCGGTAGGTTTTATATTCCAAAGTTATAATCTTATTATGCATCTTAGTATTGTTGAAAATGTTGAACTTGGTATGACGCTAAGTGGTGTATCCAAAGAGCAGAAACATAAAAGAGCAATCGAAGTGTTAGAGCAAGTTGGACTTAAGGACCATTTGCATAAGAAACCAAATCAATTATCAGGCGGACAGATGCAAAGAGTTGCGATAGCAAGAGCACTTGCCAATGATCCGGAAATACTTTTATGTGATGAACCAACAGGTGCACTTGATACTGCCACAAGTATTCAAATTATGGATCTTATAAAGGAAGTTGCTGGGGACAGACTTGTAATTATGGTTACTCATAACCCTGATTTAGCGCAGGATTATGCAGACAGAATTATTAAATTCAAAGATGGCAATATCATAGATGATACACACCCTCATCAAGAAAGACCGAAAGAGGATCAGTTTAATCTTAAGAAAACTGCCATGAAGTTTAAAACAGCCCTAGGCTTATCTCTTAATAACTTAAAGACTAAGAAGGGAAGAACATTCTTAACTTCTTTTGCGTCAAGTATAGGTATTATAGGTATTGCAGTTATCTTAAGTTTATCATCAGGTTTTAAAGATCAGATATTACAATTCCAATCCGATGCCATGGCAGATATGCCAATCATTATTTCTCAGACAACCCAAGAGATAGATGAAGAAACGATGCAGAAGTTAGCAGATGAGCGGATGGCTGCGATGAAAGGAACAACAGAGTATGAAGATACAGACAAGGTATATCTGTATGACCCATCTGAGAATACGATGCTGCATACGAATGTTTTCACAGATGAATTTATGGAGTATCTTAATGAGATTGATCCAGAAATCTGTGGTAGCTTAGGTTATACTAGACTTGTTAATCTTAACATGGTAAGAGAAACCGATGATGGAGTGGTGCCAGTTAGTATATCTTCTTCATCTAGCAGTAATGATATGTCATCCATGATGTCATCATCTTCCATATCATTAGGTCTTTCATCATATCCGAAACAGTTAGAAGATACTGGTGAATCTTATCTTGAAAAGTGTTACGACGTATTGGCAGGTGAGTATCCAGCTAACGATAACGAAGTGGTTTTAGTAATCGATGAAAAGAACAGAATTGCACAAGGCATTATGGAAGCTTTAGGATATGACACGAAAGATGTTGAAACCATCAATCTAGATGATATAGTTGGAACAGAGATGAAAATCATTCCAAACAATGATTATTATGTAATGTCTGATATGGGTAATTATTTACCTGGTAACGATTATCAGACAATGTATGATTCTAAAAATGCTATTTCCATAAAAATCTCAGCAGTAGTAAGACAGAAATCAGATGTTACAATAGGGTTATTATCAACGGGTATTGCTTACAGTGATGATTTAGCTGGTAAACTCATTGAATTAAATAAAGACTCCGATATTGTTAAAGCGCAAAAAGACAGTGATGTTAATGTAATGTCAATGGAAAAATTTGCGGATGATAATGCTAAGTCACAATTTTTAGGGTATCTTGGTGGAACATCTATACCTTATATAATCATGGTGTATCCAGAAACATTTGAAAACAAAGATCTTGTACTTGAATATTTAGATGCATATAACGAAGACAAAGATGCAGATGATGCAATCGTTTATACAGATATGGCAGGTACTATGTCGAGTATGACAAGCGGTATTATGGATGCCATAACAATTGTATTAGTTGCATTTGCAGCAATATCATTAGTAGTAAGTTTAATTATGATCTGCATTATTACGTACACATCCGTGCTTGAAAGAACAAAGGAAATAGGGGTATTAAGAGCACTTGGTGCTAGAAAGAAAGATATTACACGTGTATTCGATGCTGAAACATTTATATTAGGTGTCTTCTCAGGTTTACTTGGTATCCTCATTGCATGGTTACTAACCTTCCCTATTAACTCCATATTATACGATATGACAGGTTTGGAAAATGTGGCAACACTTAAGCCAGAACATGCAATATTACTTGTTGTAGTTAGTACAATTTTAACAGTTTTAGGTGGACACATTCCAGCTAGAATGGCATCTAAAAAAGATGCAGTAGAAGCGTTAAGATCTGAATAAGAAGTATAGCATAAAGGTTATCTTTTTTGACTCTTTGTCTAGTATTGGGGCGTGGTGCATTGCACCAGCACCGATATTGGATTAAGAGTTTTTTTATCATAAAATTTACTCCGATTGCATAGAATCTTGCACTAACTTTTTCCACTGGAATAAAATAAAATGAGAATAAAATATGTTGCAATTCAAGCGATTTAAAGGAGTTTATATGGATAATATCAGTATTAGTGCTACAGCAATGGATAGTGCTGGATTACCTTACGATGATATAAACTGGGATGATATTGAAGGTCAGCCTTTCGGTACAGCCTCCAGATTTAATGTTATTGTATTTAATGATGCCAACAACATTATAGATATTGAAGGGCCTGTTGCTATAGGTGGAAATTTTTACAGCCCAAGAGGGTTAAGTGTTGGTTATGGCAGAGATAATAGAGAAATAGGTTTCTCACCGGATTTAGTACGATTTTTAGTTGGAGGTAATGTATCTATGACCGGACCTCTGGTTGTCATCGGTCATGTGGTTGTTGGCGGTGGATTCCGTGCAGCTAAGGGAAGCACTTATTTAATAGGAAAAGATAATACGACTGATGGTATGCAGGAACTGAAGTTTTTGTACCAAAATAGTGGAGGTAGCAAATATTGGACACCTACAGATAAAGGTGATCACTACGTAGTCCCTAGTTATGATGTACCAAGATATATACCAGCAGGAAGGATAGGTGCTAATATACCAAGATTTTTTAGCGATGCAAGGGAAAGCATCGGATACTATAAAAACTGTATTGAAAATTTAACTCCAAATGGAAGAGTGGTGGATAATAATTACGAATGGATTTTAAGAGGAAATGACCCTGTACAGAATGTATTTCTTATTGATGTTAGGCCAAATGGTTTAATCAACAAAGGAATACGTGCGGAAGTTCCAGAAGGAAGTACTGTTATTGTAAGACTGAGGACAGGAGCAAATGCTCATTTGCAATACGGTGTTTATGGGGAAAGAAATAAGGCCAATCAGACATTGTATGTGTTTGAGGATGCATCTAATATTTATATGGAAAAGTCTTCTGATATCTGGGGAAGTATACTGGCGCCACAGGCTATGTTTCATGCACATCCTACAGGCGGCCATGTAAGTGGAAATGCTGCTTTAGGAGCTTTTGCCGTAAATGCTGCAAGTGGATTTGAATTTCATTATTTTCCGTTTGTTGGAGGAGTGCAATGCCAAGCCGTAGCACCAGCCCCTGAGGTTCCAACCCCTGTAGTTCCAACTCCAGAAGTACCACAAGTATTACCAGGAAGAGAGGAACAGCCTGCTCAAGAGTGCCCAGAATGTCCGGTGCCAGAAGCCTGCCCAACATGTCCGACACCTACACCTTGCCCGGCGCCAGAAGCCTGTCCGACATGTCCGACACCTACACCTTGTCCAACACCAGAGCCATGCCCAACATGTCCAACACCGAAACCTTGACCAGTATTAAAAACATGAACTATAACTCATACAAAAAGAACAAAACCAAAATAAACAAAATTAAAAAAAAAAAAAAAATATAATAGTAAAAAAA
>NZ_CBDLAM010000007.1:20728-39440 GCF_965301125.1 Anaerosporobacter sp.
CCGACGATGACCTCCGACACCACCAGCCCCAGCATCACCACATTGTCCATCTTGTCCGCCATGCCCCACCTGTCCAACTCCGCCACCATGCCCGCCATGCCCAACATGTCCAACACCGAAGCCTTGTCCAGAATGCCCTAAATGCCCACCTTGTCCTACACCAAGACCTTGCCCTGCTTGCGAGGAGTGCTTGATTAAGCCGGGAATTATTAGGGGATGTATCTGGGGTTGCCATTGTGGTAATGCCCATGAATGGGAGGTAGAATTATACAAGATAAGTAATAGTAACAATGTTTTTATCTTCTGTTTACAGATTCAGAGTTATGGTTATTTTGAATTTGAAGTTCCTTTTGAAGGTTGTTATATCTTAAGAGTAAGGCAGTCTAGAAACTGCTGCAAGAGCCATAGGTGCAAACCAAGTATTATTTTAGAAAATGTAGGTGTAGAGAATTTTTCGATTGAATATTAATTAGTAGATTTTTAAATTTTATCAGAGCTGCTGCAAGTAGGCTAATACATTAATTGCAGCAGTTTTTTTTGTTTAGTGATAATTCTAGTAGACAAGGTTGTGAAGGTTGTGTATGATAAAGCCAACTTTTCTATATTTATACGAGGAGCTTAACTTCTCAATTTCATAAATAGTGCATAAAATAGGAACTTATGTAACTAAAAAGTTATTAAAGTAAGATTAAGTATTTTTATACTAATTGCCGATAATAAAGATAAGAAAATAATGCATAGGAGGTGATAAAAATGTTTAAAGACTATGACATAAAAAGTCAACCACTTGAAGGTGGAGAGTATAGGAGCGTTTCAGATATTTATAAGTTTCAATTAGAAAGGGGAAAAATAAAAACAGTAAAGGAAGTTAATAATGTTGCATTATCAGTAGAAACATATCAGGGAATTGATCAAAAAAACAAAGTAACAACATTACTCGGTCCTACAATAGAATCAAAATATAGTTATGCGATAGAACTTGATTTAGAGTCTAGAGATTATGCCAAAGCGATTGCTACACATAATTATTCAGCTGCGGCAGGCATGGACGTTATTTCATCAATGCAAGATAAATACCAATCTATCCAAAAAGGTATAGAGGATACATACTCAGGTGATGAAAAGGAATCTCGACTTATTGAACTGGATGAGGGTTATAAGTTTTTAATGGATTCAAATGTTGTACAACCTACTGATGCAATCTTGAAAAATGAAATTGCAATTAATAAATTAAAATTAGCATTTGCTAATGCTTATGAAAATGCAAAAAACACAAAGAGTAGTGAATCTGTGCAAACGACATATGGAACCATGTTTGATTGGAAAAAAGCTAGTGAGGAAGTTGCCAGCCAATTAGAAAATTATAAAACTAAGTTTGAACAGTTTAAGGTGGCCGTTATTGATACTGCTGATAAAGAAGATGATGCGGAATATGCTAATTCACTTTTGAAAACCATTAATGCAGGGTTGAATGAAGTGAAGGAAAAACATGTTGCTACAGGAGAAAAAATCAATTCCTCCACCAATGACAGAGAGAAAGAATTGTGGGGGCTTATTGAAACAAAAGCATCTTCTTTTGTAACGGATAATACATATGCAAGTGATGAAGAAAAATATCAAGCATTTCTTAAAAATTCGTCACAGGCAAATGGAGTGGACAAAAGATTGAACGTATTACTAAATGATTTTATACAAAAGGATGACAACGGAATATTATGAAGTGAATTAGCTAAGAATGAATAGGAGGCTAAAAAGGACAACTTTTCTATGCTGTATGCCATTTTGTGAATATATATATAATCACAGATGGCACACAGCTATGAAAAGTTGTTTTTTTATATAAAATGCACACTAAATGCACACATGTGCAAAAATAGTGCATAAATAAGTGCAAAAACATATTGCATTTTGTGCATCTATAATGTATAGTGACAGTAGTTAATGAGCAAGAGCAAGATGAGTTTTTGATAGTAATGATAGATAAGGAGGGCCTTGATGAAGCGAGTTACAATACAAGATATTGCAGCCAAGTTAGAGTTGTCTAGAAATACTGTTGCAAAAGCTTTAAATGGTGGAGAGGTTTCCAATGCAACTAGAATGACAGTAATTCTAAAAGCATACGAAATGGGATATGAAAAATTAGATTCCAAGCAGATAGAGGAAGCAAAAGGATTATCAAGAAAAAATGTGGGTGGAACTATATTAGTTTTGTTTAATCGTGCAGAGTCAACATTCTGGAATAAGATATTAACTGGAATTAGTGATGAGATTAATGACAATGGGTATCGGATGCAGATGTATATCGTGGAGGAAGATGATTTAGATGCAACAGCGACCTTAAAGGCTGCGTCGGAAGACACGAAAGGAATTATACTTTTATGTAAATTCTCTGTGAATTTCATAGAAGGTCTATCTACAGCCAACTTACCAATTACGATGTTCAGTGTTCCTAAGAATGGCGAAGATTATCTTCGATATGGGAATATTATAGCAATTGAAGGTAGAAATGTTATATCAAAAATTGTACAAAAGCTTATCAATCAAGGAAAAAGAACATTTTCCTTCGTAGGTGGTGGGAATGCGTCAATGAATATCGCAATGAGATATGACGGAATGAGACAGACCCTTTTGGAGAATGGACTAATCATCGATGAAGATCTAATGCTTAGCGATAGAGATTCTAATAGTTATTATAATTTTCATGTAATTGAAGAGAGTATAGATAATCTTCCTTATCTACCAGAGGTGTTTGTTTGTGTAGACGATGATGTTGCCAAGTATGTAGCAACTGCACTTATGAAGAAAGATATGCAAACTGCTAAGGATACAGTAATTCTAGGGTTTGATAATACACTTGAACCTGACTTCTTCAAATCAGATATTATTACAGTAGAGATAAAGATGGAGGCTCTTGGTAGAAGGTTGGTATCAACTACCCTAGATAAGATAATGCATCCAGAGTGGGATAATGCGATAATTACCGTTGCAACCTACCTCGTGGATAACAAAGAGATTCATTAATTGTGGTGTTGAAAAAGCTTGTGAATTTGACACCCTAAGCCTAAATAGAGTTATAGGTAATTGCGAAACTCTTCTCCGTGCATAAAGAATATCTGTGTTTTAAGGCTGTCTACTACAGTTTGCCTAAAATTATGTGACTTACACATACAATAAAGAACATTGTATGCGACGTACACACAATTCGGCAAACTGTAACGACAGACATAAAACACATTGATATTTCTTTATACACTACAAAGAGTTTCGCAATTTCCTAAAATAGTGTTAGAATATAAGGAGAACAATATGGAATTTATAAAAGGATTTACATTTAAACTAAACCCAAGTAAGACACAAAAATTAGGAGGAGAGGAAACGAAAGAATCTCTAAAAACATTGGTAGAAACTTCAGGTTGTGAAACCATTATATTAGCTTTCGGTGCATTGCAAGATACCCCTCATTCAGAGGAAATCGATTTCGCAGGACCACATATTCCTACTGATGAAGAGCTATTAGAAGTGATTGCTTATGCAAGAAAATTAGGACTAAAGATTATCCTTAAACCAATGTTAAACTGTAGAAATGGCGTATGGAGAGCGCATATTAACTTCTTCGATCTTGAAGTTCCTTGTGAGCCAAAGTGGAGCAAATGGTTTGCAAATTATGAGAAATATATTTTAAAATATGCGCAAATTGCAGCGAATACAAAATGCGAAATGTTTATGGTAGGTTGCGAGCTAGTTCAAACAGAACGAAAAGAAGAGTACTGGAGAGAATTAGTTGCAAAGGTAAGAGATATTTATCATGGGCCGATTACATATAATACTGATAAGTACCAAGAAGGTGAGGTTAAGTGGTGGGACTGTGTTGATGTTATTTCATCAAGTGGATATTATCCACAAACACAGTGGGAAGAGAACCTAGATAGGATTGAAAAGATTGTAAAGAAATATAACAAACCATTCTTCTTTGCAGAGTGTGGTTGTATGTGTGTGAAAGGGTGCCAAGAGGTACCAAATGACTGGTCATTTGAAGGTGAAGTAGATTTGAATATACAAGCTGACTATTATAAAACCATGTTTGAAACTGTTAATGAGAGATCATGGGTACAAGGATATGGAATTTGGGATTGGTGTTCCAATTATAAAGAAGATTTACCTGAGGATAGAGGATATAGCGTATTTAACAAACCATCAGCTAAGGTAATTAAGGATTTTTATGTAACTAAGTAAAGAGGAGATGTTCATTATGACAGAAGAAAAAATGACAGAAGATAAAATGGATTTTGAAGAGGGATCTCTTACCGAGGAATTTGAGAAAAATAAACATAGCACCCTTAAATTATTGTTTCGTATCTTTAAAGGAAACTATGGTAAATTAATTATTTCAGCGATTTTCTTTATTTTAAAGCATACTCCAGCATGGGCTTTGCCTATTGCTATTTCTGGGATTGTGGACGTTGCTACAAATCCAGGTAGTCATGATTCTAGCAAAATAGCTTTCTATGCGGGAATCATGGCAATATTAATTGTTCAAAATATACCGACAAACTACGTTTATGTTCGTATGTATAGTTTAGCGATTCGAGATGTGGAGGCAAGGCTTCGTGGAAGCTTGGTTCGAAAACTACAGCAATTATCCATAAGCTATCATAAAAACATTCAATCGGGAAGATTACAGTCAAAGATTATGCGTGACGTTGAAGCGATAGAAGCAATGTCAACACAGGTTTTCACAAGTTTATTAGCAATCATGATTAATATAGTAGTTGCGCTAGCAGTTATAATTACAAGGAGTATGATAGTGTTTATGTTCTTCCTTGTTACGATACCTATAGCAGTAATCACTATTCTTGCTTTTCGAAAGAAGATAAAACAACGTAATACAGAATTCCGTAAGGAAATGGAGGAAACATCAGCTAAGGTAATCGAGATGGTAGAAATGATTCCCGTTACTAGAGCGTATAGCGTTGAAAATAAGGAAATCAAACGTTTGGAGGATCAAATCAATAGGGTTGCGCACCAAGGTTATAAGCTTGATGTGGTACAATCTCTATTTGGTTCAGTAAGCTGGGTAGTATTCCAATTATTTCAGGTGCTATGTTTGGCGTTTACAGGGACTTTAGCATACAAGGGGGAAATCAGTGTAGGTGATATCGTATTATTTCAGACGTATTTTTCTACCATAGTAAACAGTGTATCTCAAATTGCTAATTTAGTACCAATCTTTACAAAAGGTTTAGAATCCCTTGATTCCATTGGAGACATTCTTACTGTACTTGATGTGGAGAGTTATAAGGGAAAACGAAAAGTGAAAAAACTTGAAGGAAATTATGAGTTTAATGATATTGTCTATACTTATGGTGAAGGCGAGAAGAATGTATTAGATCATTTTAATCTTAAGGTGAATAAAGGGGAGACCATAGCATTTGTTGGAGGTTCTGGGGCTGGAAAGACAACAATTATGAATCTAATTATTGGTTTCTTAAAACCTACGGAAGGGACTGTCCTTATTGATGGGAAAGATATGAAGGACTTAGATATAAGGAGCTACCGTAGATTCATGGCAGTAGTACCACAAGATAGTATTTTGTTTACTGACACACTTCGTAATAATATTACATATGGATTGGATTCAGTTACAGACGAACAACTTGAAACGGTATTACAACAAACCAGCTTAAAGGAATTAGTAGACTCCCTACCTATGGGACTTGAAACAGTGATTGGAGAGCATGGCGGAAAGCTATCTGGTGGCCAAAGACAAAGAATATCTATCGCAAGAGCATTGCTTAGAAATCCAGAAGTTATCGTTCTAGATGAAGCAACTTCAGCACTTGATAGTATATCTGAAAAGAAGATACAAGAATCTTTAGAAATACTAACAAAAAATAAAACAACTTTTGTAGTTGCCCATCGTCTTTCAACCATTCAGCACGCAGATAAGATTGTAGTGCTTAAGAATGGAAAGGTAAAAGAAATCGGTAACTATGCACAGCTGATGGAACAAAAAGGAGAATTTTATCAACTTAAAACATTACAGTCTTAAATAAATGGGTTCAGTGTGATATAATGGAAAAGTATCACAACTACCAATAAGATCAGAGGGTCTTAATTAAAAGGAAAGGACTTAGTATGATTGATGAAATTCTAGAGTTTAATAAAGTTTTTGTTGAGAATAAAGGATATGAGAAATATATTACCAATAAATTTCCAGATAAAAAGCTTGCTATTGTCTCTTGTATGGATACAAGATTAACAAAATTATTACCAGCAGCTTTGGGGCTAAAAAATGGTGATGCGAAAATTATTCAAAATGCAGGTGGAGTTATCTCC
The DNA here is from genome assembly GCF_965301125.1 of Anaerosporobacter sp. Lineage (NCBI taxonomy): Bacteria > Bacillati > Bacillota > Clostridia > Lachnospirales > Lachnospiraceae > Anaerosporobacter > Anaerosporobacter sp. The sequence continues at coordinate 27,065 of NZ_CBDLAM010000007.1, forward strand.
CATCCTTTTGGAAGTGTTATGCGTAGTTTGCTAATAGCCATTTATGAATTAGATGTTAGAGAGATATTAGTAATTGGTCATACGGATTGTGGAGCTAGGTATACAGATAGCCAAAAGATGATAGAAAAAATGAAAGCGTATGGGATTACGCAAGATAATATAGATATGATTAAGTATTATGGTGTAGATTTTGACTTATGGCTAGGGGGCTTTATGGACTTAGAGGATTCTGTTAAGAAATCAGTGGATATGGTACATAAACACCCTTTAGTTCCAGAGACGGTAAAGGTATATGGACTAGTTATTGATTCTGTAACTGGGGAATTAACTAGGATTTAAGGGTTGAATAGGGACGCAAAACTCTAGTTTTTTCATAGCTTCTTAGCTGCCGTACTATGACACGAAACACGCTACACAGCTAAGTACTTCTAAGTGTGTACATTAAGGGTATCTAGATGATACGGAATCGCCTTCGATTCGGCATCCTGCCTCAGCTCAGGCTGGCGAGGCCTCCTTGCCTCGCCTTCCTAGGTTGTTTCAGTACACACTAAGAAGTACTATAGCTGTTTCGCTATTGTTTCTTAGTCATAGTACGGCAGCTAAGAAGCAGATTTACGTTATTAAGAGTTTTGCTGTTTTATTCAATAGTTATGTAAGTATAAGTAAGTTAAGATAGAATAAATATTCTTGATCATTCATCACTAACTTTTACTAAGACATATTTATTCCCTAATCATGAGGAAGGTATTAGAGGGAAGAATATAGTAATCAGAATACTACCGACAACCTGAAATCCAAGAGGAGGGTAAGCATGAATCAGATTCATAATTTCAATGACTTTCTTACAGAGCTATACCAAGCTGGTATGAGTGTAGGTGGAGAGAATAATGAAAGTGTTTTTTCATTATGTGATTATTTTGGTGAAGAAATATGCTGGCACACGGAAGTAGCAGATACAGATCCTTGGGAATGGCGCATGCGGGTATTGCATGAGAAAGAGGATATTGCATATGGAAAGTACTTTTTTAAGAAAAGTGGTTTTATAACAAGAGAATGGTTCCCTTATTTCTACGCAATTCGGCGTGGACGTATGACTTTAGAGGAAGCGTATGAAGCAGGAACTATTAGTCATTATGCAAAACAAATTTATGAATTGATTGAGGAATATAAAGAATTACCTTTACATCTAATAAAACAATATGGCGGTTTTACCAAAGAAGATAAATCAAAGTTTGACCGAGCAATTACAGAATTGCAAATGGGATTCTTTATTACAATGTCAGGGCGAGCTAGGAAAATATCTAATGCAGGAGAGGAATATGGCTGGTCATCGACAGTATTCTGTCTTGTGGAGGATTTCTGGGGAGAAGTTTTGATTAGGCAAGCGGAAGAAATTGATAGAGAAGTGGCCTATAATAAGATCTGGGATCAGATCTATAGATTGAATCCAAAAGCAAATGAGAAAAAGGTAAAGAAGTTTATTGAAGGTTAGGAAACTTTCAGTAGTTAATAAAGGACGACTGCATTAACAATGCAGTCGTCTTTTTAATTCTTCCTTTGACTCCTTTGTTGAGAAGAAGAATAATCCAAACAAAGTAAGTACAGCGTATAGGCAACAGCTAAGTGCTGGCCAACCAACTGAAATAATGGACAAGAAGTACAATAGTAATGGTATGAATGCTAAGATACTTGTACTAAAAACATAAATAGAATACTCGTATAAACGTTCTTTGCTACCAAAAATGCAGCAGGTTGATAGTATATTCAGGGCAAGTAAACCAAAAGGTAATACATAATCAAGTGCCCAATGATAACTATCTCCTAGTAAAGCAATTGCTATAAGAAACATGAGGGTACTTAAACCAGTCAGGTAAATCTTATGAAAGACATTTGATGGTGTAGAGAATTCATGGATAACAATCGCTGCTAATAAACAAGAGAGCAGAACATAAATCGACCATGAACTAATAATCCCTTGGGTTGAATTCTTATAGATCAAGCCAATGCCAAGGCAACTAATAGTGCCGAATAACAAGATAAAGTAAAGTATCTTTTTAACGGTTTTCTTAGCTTTAGGTTCTTTTTTCATTGGCGGATAGAAGAATTTCATATCTTCATCTAAAACGTTATCTTCTTCTAATTTATTATTACAGAACAAACAACTGTTAATAGGAGTACGATAATGTATTCCGCAAGTCTTACAATATCTCATCTAATCCCTCCCTATAGTTAGTATCAATAGTCACTGGAACTCCTGCATCAGTTAGTATTTTTAAGAAATACTGAATCGTTGAAATATCCTTGAATTCAGAGTTTAACATAAGATTAGTATGTCCTTTGATTGAGGCAATCGCCATACAGGTTCCTCCTAAGGCAAATTCCACATCTTCAACATATGGTTCTAAGGAAGCAGGTAACGTAATGTTGCCTAAATTAGAAATATAATAGGTACTGATATTCTCAGCACAGTAGTAGTAACCAATTTGAAATGCCAGATCCTTTATGGCAAGTGGAAGGATTCGTATAAAAGGATTCTTCTCAATACTTACGTTTGCATTTATTCGTCTGTGCAGGTCTTCCTTATTAAGTTGATTTGCAAATTGTTCTTTTGTAGAAGTAAGCATTTGTTCGAACGTCCAAGATTCTTTACCAGCAAAGGTTGCTTTTATATAAAGGGAGAAATTGCGTAACGTGTTGGAAGGAAAGAACTTTCTTAAATTAACAGGGACGAACATCTTAATTGGTTTATTAGTGGTACGACAACCAAGACTACAGTTATAGATACTGAAGGCAAAAGCAGCTGTTACGAATTGTCCAATGGTAACGTCATGGTCTTTGGCAGCAGCTAGGAGTGCATCGGTTGGCACCTGAGCACGGACAGCCAAGGAGAAGTTGTTCGCAAAGGTTTCTCCTGATAAGTGATAAGCTGGTTGCTCGGTAAGGTTTTTCTTGTTTGATTTATCATAAGAGCGGGTGAACATGTCGATTTCGCCAGTTACATCGTGTGGTAGTTGGCTTCTAATTCGCCCATCATGTTCTAAGGTTACCCCTTGTAACTCATAATACATATAGATAATGGATTTTAGAAATTCCATAGCACCTGTTCCATCTGTTAGTGAATGGAAGGTTTCTAAGGTAATCTTATTACCAAAGTAGTAAACTTTGAATAGATAGCCATTGTTCTTCTGTCTTGAGAAAAACTTACAGAGAATAGGCGGTTCCTCTTCTACATAAAATGGTTTTTTGTTCGCAGATAGATAATACCAGAATAAACCGCGCTTTAATTCTACTGCAAATGTTTCGAATCTTGGTAGAACTTGATTGACAGCTTCTTCTAATATATCTTTTTTTATTTCCTCTTTCAGATAAAAGGAGAGGTGGAATACGCTGCTTCTACTATCTTTTGATACGGCAGGAAATATTTTGCCTGCATTGTCTACAGGATACCAATATTGATTCCGTTTCATTTTGCGATCATGCTCCTCTCAAAATAATTGATTTGATATTTCTTTATGTACTACAGGGAGTTTCAAAATATTTATTATATTCGTTTTGAATATCATGTCATGTAGTAATCAAAACTATTATAAAACCTTTAGGTAAAAATTACAAGTTAAATTCAAGAATAGGACTAAATGCATATAGATGGTTTGCTTGCATAGGGTTATAGATTCGATAAGAATTGATTTTTGGTGTCTTAAAACCAAGTAGTGGTACAGTTTCTAGTTCATTAGTTAAGAGGTAAGGTTTCACAAGACTTTCAGGCAAGAAGCTATAACCGATTCCATCGATCAAGAATTCAAGTAGTTTGGTACTATTATCAATCTCAAAATGAAATTGATAAAACGTAGGAAAAAGTTCCCGTATGAATAAACCAACTTCTTGAAGAGCGAAGTTGCAGAATAGGTATGTAATCTTAGTGAGTTCCTCTTTACGAATTCCCTTGTGATATTGGTTGGTTTTAGGTGAAGTAACTAAAACTAGTGAATCCGTAGCGAATACATCACTTTTGTATCCACTTTTAACAAGTGGTAAATAAGAGTATACAACATCTAGCAACCCATCTTGTAACATCTGTAGCAAAGAGGCAGAATGCCCAATAGTTACAGTTAGTGCACAAGCTGGTCTTGCGATTAATAATTGCTTAATAGTCTCTACAAGGTGGCACTCATAGATGGTATTCGTTGTCCCTATTCTAAGACTATGTTCGTACTGTTTTATTGCATTCATCTCTTTAATTGATGTTTCTTCTAAGTCAATCATACGTTTTGCGTAAGTAAGAAAAAGGCTGCCTTCTGGAGTTAAGGAAACAGATTTGTTATCTCGGTGGAATAGCTTTTTCCCTAACTGGCGCTCTAACTCTGCAATCCGATTGGTAACTGTGGATTGTGCGACAAAGAGTTGGTCAGCAGCCTGTGTGAAGTTCTTAATATCAGCTAGTACTAAGAACGTCCGTAGATTTTGCGTATCCATAGGATTCCTCCAATTTTTGATAATAAGAATGATTTGTATTTCAAATTGTAGAGATAAAAATAATCTATTATACAAATAATACCATTACAAATATAATTAGGTCAATGAGATAAAATAATTATGTAATAATATTAGGGAGGAAAAAGCAATGAGAGAACAGTATATAGGCAGGAAAACAAAAAAATACACCTTTGCATATATTAGCAGATAGCCTTCATTGACAAGGTTTATCCAATAAGTTACAATTACCAAAAAGTAGAAAAACTAATTGTTTTGTGAGAGGATGGGGAACTATGAAGTTACTTTTAGTAGAGGATGATTTAAACCTGTGTGATGTTTTGGAAGAGCAGTTAAAGGTAGCAGGTTATGAGGTAGATGTGTGTCATAATGCGCTTAATGCAGGATATTATCTAACATCAACTTCACATGATATGGTTTTACTAGACCGGATGTTACCTGGTAAGGATGGGGTAACCTTTTTATCAGAAATCAGAAAGAAGCAGATTATGGTGCCTGTTATTTTAATAACGGCAATGAATGGAGTTTATGACAGGGTGGATGGACTTGATGCAGGAGCAGATGATTATATTGTGAAACCATTTGCCATGGAGGAATTGTTTGCGAGAATTCGAGCACTAGCAAGAAGACCAAGGCAGATGGAAGCAGCAGATTGCCTGACATTCGGTGACCTTACATATAACATAGATCGAAAGATTGTTAGAAAAGGGGAAGATAGCTATACCTTATCTAAGAGAGAAAGCTCATTACTTGAATTCTTTATGAGAAATGCAAATCAAGTAGTTACGAGGGAACAAATTCTTGACCGTGTATGGGGGATTAATGGAGATGTAGAAGATGGAAACATTGATAACTATATTCATTTTTTAAGAAAGAGATTAAAAGGTATTGAGAGTAACATTAGTATTAAGACGATATATGGAATTGGATATCGGTTAGAAGAGGGGAAAGTCTAAGTGAAATCGACACACGAGTCAAGTAAGGAAAGAATTCAACATAGAAGGACTCAAGTTGCGAAAAGAAATAGTGTTCAAAAGGCGAAAGTCCGACTAGTTTTGTTATACAGTATAAGTATGGGAGTAATTCTTACAATTGCGCTTTTGGCAATATTTACAATGAACTATCAAGATCAGAAACAAAGTAAAAGTAGAATTTTTCAGAATTCAGTAACAAACGTTTATATGAAATTATCCTCTGATTCTATCATATCTAACACTTGGCTTACAGATATAGAGAGCACCAATAGGCTGATTCTTCATATCACAGATGGTGGAAGTGAATTATTACAATGGGGCAGTTGGGTATCAGAAGAAGAAAGAAAAACAGAAGTTGCCAAAATTGAGAATATGGCTAAAGATGATAAGTTGTCATTGCATTCAAGACCAATATCTTCAAAAGAGGGGTTCTGGCGTTTTTACCAATCAAAGAATGAAAACGGGAACAGGTATTATGCAGCTGCCATTGTAGTACCATATGGAAAACAGTATAGAAGTGCCATAGTGATTCAATACTTTACGAAAGAAGACCAGGCATTTAATCGACTAAAAATGGTATTTTTAACGATTGAGATTTTAGGAATTTTGAGTATGGTTGTCCTAAATCTAATTTATGTAAGGTTAATTATGAAGCCTGTTGAAGAGAGTAAGCGATTGCAGACAGAATTTATTGCAGCTGCATCCCATGAATTAAAATCCCCATTAGCTGTCATTCGAACAAGTGCCGGTGCGATTAAGGCGGTTCCAGAGAAGTCAGATCATTACATTGATACGATAGGGGAAGAGTGTAATAGAATGTCAAGCTTGGTGGATGATTTGTTGATTCTATCATCAACAGAGACAAAAACGTGGAGAATGTCTATGGAAAGAGTAGAGTTAGATACTCTGTTACTGGATATCTATGAAGAATTTTTACCGATATGCAAAGAGGCAGATATGGATCTTACGATATCTTTACCAGAGATTTTATTGCCTCCAATTAATGGAGATTCTATGAGAATTAAGCAGATTTTATCAATACTATTAAACAATGCAATACAACATTCAAAGAGTGTTAAGCCAATTCAATTACATGCATATACAAGTAAGCATTATGTATTCATACAAGTAATTGATTACGGAATCGGAATAGCAGATGATGAGAAAACAGCAGTATTTGATAAATTCTATCAAGTGGATACCTCACACCATGATCGAAGAAACTATGGATTAGGATTAAGTATTGCGAAGGAACTTGTCAAGATACATCGAGGTCTATTCTGGCTGGAGGATACGAAGGGAGGAGGTTGTACGTTTACAATTAAGCTCCATAAAATTATAGAAAATTAGAAGTCATGAATTTATCACAATATTTTATGAATCTTAGAGAACTTTTAGAGGATTCCTTGTTACTCTATATTTGTCAGATAACGGAGGTAAAAATTGGTAATAATAAGGTGATTAAAACAAGGAGGAATATAGGAGATATGTTGACGAAGAAAATCTATAATATCAAAAAAGCCGGGGGAGTATCATTATTTTTGTGTGTCATTCTTTTGGGATCATTATTAACTGGTTGTAAAACAAATGGAGAAAAGGGTAAGTCTGATGTTCCCATGGGAAGGTATAGGGAACAGGAGCTAAAATTACCAGAAGATTATCAAGATGCTTATATTATTTCAATCTTGTCCAATATGGATAACAAATTGGAAGTTTACATGTATAAAGATGAAACTATAAAGGCTATGGTTTATGACGGTAAGGACTGGAGTGAGAAAAAGATTGATTGGCTCGATACCTTTAATAGCAAAGATTACTCTATAGATTCAGTTATTCTAGGTAAAGATAAGCAGTATTACGCGCTTATTACTGATTATTCTAGTGAAGACTATAAACGTCTTATCTATAAAGATGATGGAACAGCGGCGAATAAGATTGATATCCCTTGGTTAGAAACGAAAGAAGAAGGGTATACAGGGGAAATGGAATTTCCACATGTAGATGATGTTCAGGTGCTAAGTGATGGATCTGTGGTAATCTTACCAAGTAAATATGAAGAGGGTGTGCATGTATTTGATCCTACTACAGGTGAGCAATTACTAGAATATTCTACTACTGCTCCAATAGTTGCAATGGATGAAGCGTTAATCGGATATAGCTTAGAACAACAGAAATTACTTCGAATAGATATGGGTGGATCGGAATTAGCAAGTTATGATTTTGAAGCGACGTCGGGTAATTCGTTAATTCAGGAAGCAAAAGGTGATATTTATAGTTTGAAGACAGATGGAATTTCAATATTACAAAAAGATGGTTCACTTTGGCAGACAATTGTAGATGGAAATCTTACATCATTGTCGGATCAAACCATGGAATTTCGAAACCTAGCAATTATAGAAAAAGAGAAGAACGAGTATGCTGTTTTAGTTAATGATAGTAATTATAAAGCGAAATTATATTATTATTACTTTGATGAAAAGGTGGCTTCCATCCCGTCGAAACAGTTGAATGTATATTCATTGTATCTAAACCCAACTATCAGACAGGGAATTATTAAGTATCAATCAGAAAATCCTGATGTATTAATTAATTATACATATGCTATTGAGAATGGAGAAGGAGATAATGCAAATCTATCTGATACCATTCGTGCCCTAAATACAGAATTATTAGGAGGAAATGGAGCGGATATCCTAGTATTAGATGGGTTACCAAGAGATTCCTATCTAGAAAAAGGGGTACTCGAAGATATTGGAGACATTGCTAAAACACTTGTTGATGATGGAACCTTAAGCAAGAATATTATGCAAAATTATATAGAAGATGGTGCTTGCTATTATGTTCCTTTACGATTCCAAGTGCCAATAGCTTTTGGTAATAAAGCTGTTGTTGAAGCTATGACTTCTTTAGATAAGACGATTGCATTATTGGAAAGTAAAAATAGTTCAGAGATTTTTAATAATATAGGAGCTGAGAATTTTGCAAGCCTTTACTTTGCACTATTTAATAAAGAATTGGTTTCAGTTCAGAAGACAATTAATGAAGAAGAGCTTGGTAAGTATTTGGATATGTTGCAGGCATTAATGAAAACAATGGGGGAAGAGGAGATTAGTGATTGGTCGACGACAAATCTTGAAGTTGAAAATGCTATAGAGTTAGACCGTGGATTTGATTTGTATTTAGGAAATAGTAACAAGAATGAAACATTCATAGCACAGCTAGTGGATTTATCAGAATGTCAAGATCCTTTGGCCGGGGTTAGAGAAGCAAATATGTACTATGATACAATTAATAATCAATATGTGGAAAGTGGTGTTATAGGAGTCAATAAAGCAAGTAAAAACAAAGACCTAGCTAGAGATTTTTTAAAGTTTTTATTAAGTGAAAAAGTTCAATCTAGTATGGCTTTTGATGGATTCCCGGTGAATACAGCAGCATTAGATAAAATTATGGATAATTCTAAGTTAACCGGGATGACACTTGGAAAGGATGGCGCTATAACGAGAATTGAGCCACCAACAGCTAAGGAAGTACAAGGACTATATGATAAAATGAAAAAACTAGATAAACCAATATCTTATGATAGTATGTTGTCTTCGTTGGTAATTGAACAAGTTAAAGATTTCCTAGACGAGAAAGTTACCAAAGAAGAGGCAATTCAGAATATTATGAATGTGGCTAATGGTTATTTGGCAGAATAAAAGTGGGGCAGGAGAAAGATTCAGGATTTTAAGATACTTAAAGATTATTTAGAGATTTACGTGGTATTATTCTATTGAAATGTAAGAACATAATGTCAATTCGTTGATATGGTGTATGGCAGGGTGCACGGCTATAGTGAGTCATCAAGTGTAGGCGTGCCTTGCCGATACTTTAAGCAGTTAGGTGGTATCAAAATGAGTAAATACTTTAAAACAAAACGTGCAAGGAAAGAATCAATTCTTGGTTTGGGATTTTTACTTCCTAGTTTCCTAGGAGTTTCCATATTCGTACTTATTCCGTTTATCGATGCAGTCAGACGATCGTTCAGTGAAACTATGACAAGAAAATTTGTGGGATTAGCAAATTACAAAGTAGTATTTTCTAATGAGGCCTTTAAATTGGCAGCAAAGAATACAGGAAGATTTTTGATAATCTGTATTCCACTATTATTAATCTTGTCATTGGTATTCTCTATTCTTTTATTTTCAATAAAGAAATTACATAACTTAATAAAAACAACTTTCTTAATACCGATGGTAATTCCAGCAGCATCAATTGTGTTATTGTGGAAAGTGTTCTTTGATGATTTTGGATTTTTGAATAAGATTATTATTCATTTTGGTGGTAGTGGTACGGATTGGATGAATTCTAGTAAAGCCTTCTATGTTTTGGTGTTTACGTATATATGGAAGAATATTGGATATGATATTATTCTTTGGCTCGCTGGGCTGAATGGAATCTCGGGGAGTATATATGAGGCAGCTTCTGTGGATGGAGCTGGTCCAATATCCAAATTTGTGTATATTACCATACCTAACCTAATGTCAACCTTATTCATTGTCACTGTCTTATCGTTGATTAATAGTTTTAAAGTGTTTCGAGAAGCATATCTAATTGCGGGTGATTATCCTCATGAGAGTATCTACATGTTGCAGCATGTATTCAACAACTGGTTTACCAACTTGGATATTCAAAAGATGTGTGCAGGAGCTGTACTGGTTGCAATTGTGCTATTGACTATCATTATAGTAATACAGAAATTAACAGGAAGCGATAAAGGAGAAGTAGTATAATTATACATTTCTTTATGTAAAGATAGCATGAAAGTAGGAGGAATTGCATTGAGGAAGAAGAAACCAGATTTTCATAAAAAACATATCCTCACATATATCATTTTAATTGTATCATGCTTGCTCATATGGATTCCAATCTATATGGTGTTAAGTGGTTGTTTGATGGGAGGTGAAGAACTTACCCAGTATATAGGGGTAGTATTAGATAAGGAAAAAGGTTATGTATCGTGGCCGTTAGTGCCATTATATCCAACCCTTAAATCATTTGTAGAGTTGTTGTTCGATGCACCTCAATTTTTTGTAATGTTTTGGAATTCATGTAAGCAAGTAGTACCTGCGATACTGGGGCAGTTTCTTGTTGGAGTACCTGCGGCTTGGGCCTTTGCAAGATATCGTTTTCCAGGTAAGAACATCTTATTTTACATATATATTGTACTAATGATTTTACCGTTCCAAGTAACGATCGTTTCAAGTTATTTGGTACTTAATAAATTACATTTACTTGATACACATCTGGCTATTATATTACCGGCTATCTTTTCTACATTTCCTGTTTTTATTATGACAAAGTTCTTTAAAGGAATCCCAGAGGAAATGTTAGAGGCTGCAAGGTTAGATGGAGCGGGAGAAGGATATATATTCTTCCATATAGGTATTCCACTGGGGAATGCAGGAATTATATCTGCATTGATTCTGTCTTTTATTGAATTATGGAATTGTATAGAACAGCCTTTGACTTTCTTGCGCAATAAGTCCTATTGGCCATTGTCTTTGTATTTGCCACAGATATCAGCGGATAACCTTGGAGTGTCGTTTATTGCATCTTTAATTATGATGTTACCAGCAGTACTGATATTTCTTAAAGGGCAGGAGTATCTGGAACAGGGGATTGTGGCATCAGGTATTAAACAATAAGGAAGGGTGAAATCAATGAATGAGAAGGAAGAAAAGATAAAGAAAAATCAATTACAGAAAAAAGCAGGTAAATTTCTGATTGTATTCTTAGTGGCAATGATTTTATTAACGGTGGTATCACGTATTAGTTCAACTTTGACTGTACCACTTGTATCTACACAGAAAGTACGAAAAGATGTATTGAACTATAATATAAAAGGAGATGGGAGGATTGATTCTGCCAATACCATTTATTTAGATATGTTTCAGAATCTTCAGATTGAAGATGTATATGTGAAAAAGGGGCAGAGTGTTAAGAAGGGCGACGAACTCTTTCGTTATGATATGAATCAACTAAAAGAGCAGATTGAAAAAGCTACCAAAGAATACGAAGCAAGTCAAAGAGCATATGAGAAGTCATTACTGAAAGGTACAATGGAGAACGATGGAAGCGAGGAGGAAAAGAACGTTAAGCGTGCCAATGAAGACTATCAGAAGGCTCAGAATGATTATGAAGAAGCAAGGGAAGTCTATAAGGAAAAGATAGAAGAAATTAAGAAAAATCTAAGTGATACACAAAAAGAAGAATATGAAAAAGCTGAGGAAGAGTATGATCTAGCCCTGGAAGCTTATGAAGATGCCAAGGATAAGTATGGGAAAGAGGTAGCAGATGCTAATGAAGCATATACCTTGGCCAAAGAGACAAGTAATAAGGAAATTAAGGAAGCTAAAGCAGAACTTGCAGATGCACAAAGCGAATTAGATGAGGTTTTACTTAAGAAGACAACGTTAATTCAATATATGAATATATTTGAGCAACATGCGAAGAATCAGAACTATAGTGAAATGTATAAGGAATTAGAAAAAATATATAGTACATATTTTGGTAAGAAAGAGTATGCTGACTTAAAGGATAAAATCAGTGATGCACAAGATGCAGTTGACGAAGCAAAGGATAATCTGAGTGCTGTTAAAGCAAAGTGGAAATTAATTATGGAAGAAGAAGAACGTACTCTTGCTCAAGTAGATCCAAGCGATCCAGAATATGCATCAGCACTAAATAAATACAAACAGCAACAGCTTGAACAGGAGAATGCTATAAGGGAAGCGTCGGATGCAGTTGATAATAAAGTGAAAGAGGTTGGAAGTGTATCAGCTAAATATACGGAAATTACAGATACGGCTACAACTTACTTCTATTTTCTAGCAGCTAATCCGTCAGGAGGCGATAGTACTCTATAT
>NZ_CBDLAM010000007.1:39450-45913 GCF_965301125.1 Anaerosporobacter sp.
ATAGATTCTTCTGTGGTAGATGAAGCAGAACATAAAGTTAAGAATAGAGCGGTGGAGAAGGCAAAAGCAGCAGTCGATGAAACAGTAACAGAGCAGGATAAATTGGTTACAAAGGCAAAAGAAGTAGTAGATGATGCTAATGCACAGAAGAAGAAAGAGATAATGAAAGCGAAAGCTGCTATGAAAAAGAAAGCAAAAGCAGTTGATAAATTATTAGATAAAGTTTATGAAGATAAAGATGGTATGCGCACAGCAAGGGAAAGCTTAGAGACTCAAAAAGCTACGATTGGAACTGCAAAAAGAACAGTGGAGGATGCAGAAGATAAATTAGATGATTTTCAAAAGACTAGTTCAATTGACGAAAAGATAGCAGAAATGGATCAAGAAGATTTAGAAGATGATATGAAAACGAAAGAAGAAGTACTTGATAAATTAAATCAGGTACTGGACGCAAAAGGAAAAGTATCTTCAGAGATAGACGGAATGGTTACTGCACTTGATATTGAAATCAAAACATCAATTACAGGAACTGAGAAGGTTGCAATAACACCAAGCTGTTCTGTATTCATTGGTAGTTTTGAAAAGGAGTATATGGAATATGTGGAGAAGGGGGATAAGGTTAGTTGTCAGCTTACAGGATATAAGAATGTGGTAGAAGGAGAAGTTATTGACATCGCTTATAATAGTGAAGGAGACTGCTTTGATGTGACAGCTAAACTTCCAGATGAGAAGTTTGCGCCTGGAATAACAGGACAATTTACAATCAACAAATCCTCTGAAAAATACGATAATTGTATACCAATAACTGCACTTAGGAAGGATAATTCAGGGGATTATGTGCTTGTCATGAAGGAAACAAGTACCATACTTGGTAAAGAGTTTATAGCTTATCGCGTTAACGTTACTATTAATAAGAAAGATTTCCAAATAGCTGTTATTAATGATGTGCTAGGTTACGATGAGGAAGTTATTACAGGAAGTAATCGTAATGTTATGGAGGGCGATCGTGTTCGCAAAGGATCCTATGAGTAGAGAAAGTAGATGGAAGATAAAAAACATCGTTTTGCTTATTCTTGCAATTGCTTGCTATGGTATTGGAGTGAAGACCTATTATGAACTAAGGGAAAATTATCAAAGTGTAAGTGTGCAACTGCAAGGGGAAGCAACAACAAAGAAGCAGGTGGAGACCGTTTTAGAGGAAGAAAAAGAGAAGTATGAACTAGAGGAAGATAAAGAAGAAGAGAAGACGGAACGGAAAGATAATAAGAATGAGGTAAAGAAAGTCCCAGAAGTTACCGCATATGAAATGGAAGAACATATGAAGGTTACGAATAGGAATTTCAATAGAGATAAGGAACTAACCAAGTATCTTGTTTTTGGAGATATGAATCAGATTTTACCAATACAAATCTGTAGAGGCAATTATGTGTATGAAGACGATCTGGAGGGGTGTATTTTAGATAAAGATACAGCATATGGTTTATTCGGAAGCTTAGACATAATTGGCCAGCAGGTAGCGATTGATGAGAATAGCAAGACGAAAGACAGTAAAGATAACAACGAGAGTAGTGCACAAGGGGAGAATGTGACTACAACTAATGAACGGGAGTATTATGTAAGAGGAATCCTTGATACAAGTCATCCAGTTGTTATGGTTCAGGCAAGATACGACAAGACGCAGTTTCATTATTTACAATTTGACTATGGTAATAGTTCAAGAGGAAGAGAATACGTAGAACAATTAATGATGATTTATCCATTAGGTTCTTCACCAGTAATTGTTGACCAGAATTTGATTGTACGATTACTAGGCAATGTATTATTCTTACCTTGGTTATTTGCAGGTATATTTATCATATGTAAGACAATTCGATTCTATTTTGAATATCTGAAAGAGAAGGAATATAAGAATGAAACGCTACAGCATTTTATTATGAAGTTTGTTCCAGCTATAATTACTGTGCTTGGAATCGCCATCACAGCAAAGAGATTTGCCTTTTTTCCTTTGCAATACATACCTACAAAATGGTCAGATTTTAATAGTGTCAGTCGGACAATGGACTTAATAAGAAAACATGTAGAAGAATTTAATTATATGACGCCTACAATTCGCGAAGTTTTACTTCGTGGAAACATGAATAAGCTCGTCATGGCAGTGGCTGGTATGATAATTCTAATTTGGGTAGTTATCGAAAGAGTACATATAAAAAACTTAGTAGAAAGAGATCGGCAGGGTTTTAATCCTTAATTCGTTGATGTATAATTGATTTGGAAAGAATTTTCAATCTTATGAAAGGAGCCATGCACTGCTATTTTTGAATTAAGTTTTAGTGGTGTACATGGGAAGCGATGAGTATGAAATATGCAATAGTGGTAGTAGATGTACAACAAGAACTAGTTAATGAAACATTATATAATAAGGACAATTTCATTGCTAATATTCAAGATATGTTGCAGTACGGACGGAAGAAAAACCTTGAGATTATTTATGTCCGACACGATGATGGTGAAGGAGAGAAACTTACAAAAGGAAAACCAGGGTATGAGATATTTAATGAAATAGAACCAGAAGAAGGGGAAATTGTATTTGATAAATCATACAATAGTATATTCAAGAAAACAGGACTTATGGAGTACCTAAAAGAAAAGCATATAACAAATCTTATCATCATGGGATTGCAAACAGAATATTGTATTGACGCCACATTAAAAGCTGGGTTGGAACATGGGTATCGTATGATTGTTCCAGAAGGAACAATTACAACCAGAGACAATGGAGAGTTTACAGCCAAACAATTGAATGATTTCTATCATAATATAATATGGAATGGGCGTTTTGCTAAGGTACTTCCAATGGATAAGGTGAAAGAATTAATCTAGTTCGGTAACATATGTACCTTAGATTGTGAATAGTAATAGCGATTTATTAATATGCGCTAAGAAATCGCTAAGAAAATATTAAAATTTTTAAAATTTAATTGACACCCCTATTACTATATTGGTAAAATAAATGAAATCAAAAGGGAGTAGCTAACATTGAAAAATGTTTGCGGTGTCGTCAATACGATTCTATTTAGTATAGAATCCGGTATCGTGATGAAGTCAAAGATATTGGCTTGAATAGCAAGACTTTTGTTGTAGGATAGATACAGCAGGAGTTCTGCTTTTTTTATGCTCCAATAAGGCTGGATTATTCCGATATTCAATAAAATGGAGGGATTGTATGTTAGAGTATCAAAAGGACAAAGAAGCAATCATACGAGAATTTGGTACATCGTGGAAAGGGCTCACAGAAGAACAAGCGAAAGAAGCAAGGAAAAAATATGGAGCTAATGAGTTAGTAGAAGCTAAGAAAAAGACTGTATTACAAATTTTTCTTGAACAATTTAAGGATTTCCTTGTTATCATTCTTATTATTGCAGCTGTTATTTCAGCATTCTTAGGTGATCTAGAAAGCTCAATTGTTATTGGTGTAGTTATCACAATGAATGCTATACTTGGTACCGTTCAACAGAAAAAAGCTGAGAAATCACTTAATAGCTTAAAACAGCTTTCAGCGCCAGTTGCAAAGGTTATTCGTAATGGTGAAACTGTTTTGTTACCATCAAAAGATGTTGTTGTTGGTGATATCGTTATGCTAGAAGCAGGAGATTATATCTGTGCAGATGGTAGAATACTTGATAATGCAAGTTTACAAGTTAATGAGAGTGCATTAACTGGTGAAAGTACTAGTGTTGAAAAAGAAGATATAACAGTTGATAAAGAAGTTCCTCTTGGAGATCAGATTAATATGGTTTTCCAAGGTAGTTATGTTACATATGGACGTGCATCGTTCCTTGTAACACGTATCGGTATGATGACAGAAGTAGGTAAGATTGCAAGTCTTTTAAATAACGCTAGTGAGAAGAAGACACCACTACAAAAGAGTTTAGATGACTTTGGAAAGAAACTTTCGATACTTATTTTAGTAGTCTGTGCTATTGTTTTCGGATTAAGTATATTCCGTGGTGAAGCGATTGTAGATGCATTCTTATTTGCAGTAGCATTAGCGGTAGCGGCTATTCCTGAAGCCTTGAGTTCAATTGTAACAATTGTATTAGCATTTGGTACTCAAAAGATGGCAAAAGAGCATGCAATTGTTCGTAAGTTGCAAGCGGTAGAAGGTCTTGGTAGTGTTTCTATAATCTGTTCTGATAAGACAGGAACATTAACACAAAACAAGATGACTGTAATGAATTATTATGTAAATAATACGGATTATGACAAAGATGTTCTTAACAATGGACGTTTAGAAGAGAAATTTGATAATAAATTAGTTTTATATAGTATTCTTTGTAATGACTCAACTAGTAAAGATGGAGTAGATATTGGTGATCCAACTGAAATAGCTTTATATAATTTTGCTAAGTCATTTCGTATGGATATAACTAAGCTAAGAGATACTTATACAAGAATCGCAGAAATCCCATTTGATTCTGATCGTAAGTTAATGTCAACTGTTCATTGCATAGCAGATGAGAAGCGCATGATTACCAAAGGTGCAGTTGATGTATTATTAAACCGCATAGGCTATATTGAAACAGAAGCAGGAATCCAAAAAATCACTAATGCAGATAGACAAGAAATTCAGTTAGCAAACTTAAAATACTCAGAAAAAGGGTTACGTGTATTAGCATTTGCTTATAAGACATTAGATGGTACATCTATTTGCTTAGATGACGAGTGTGATTTAGTTTTCTTAGGCTTAATTGCTATGATGGACCCACCTAGAGTGGAATCAAAGGAAGCTGTTCGTAAGTGTATCGAAGCAGGAATTAGACCAATTATGATTACTGGAGATCATAAGATTACTGCAGCTGCAATTGCTAAGGAGATTGGAATCCTTACAGAAGGCACAGTAGCTGTTGAAGGTAGTGCAATTGATGAATTAAGTGATGAAGATTTAAAAGAATTTGTAGAACAAGTTTCAGTATATGCAAGGGTTTCACCAGAACATAAGATTCGTATCGTAAAGGCATGGCAAGAAAAGGGCAATGTAGTTGCGATGACAGGCGATGGTGTTAACGATGCGCCAGCACTAAAGCAAGCTGATGTTGGTGTGGCAATGGGTATTACAGGAACTGAAGTTTCTAAAGATGCTGCTGCAATGGTTCTTACAGATGATAACTTCGCAACAATCGTTAAGGCTGTTGAGAACGGAAGAAATGTATATCTGAATATTAAGAAAGCAATTAAGTTCTTATTATCAGGTAATATGGCAGCTATCTTAGCGGTTATGTATGCTTCATTCATGGCATTGCCAGTTCCATTCCAAGCAGTTCACTTATTATTTATCAACCTTTTAACAGATAGTTTACCAGCGATTGCATTAGGTCTTGATCCACATACAAGTGCAGTTATGAAAGAAAAACCACGTAAAGCCAATGAGTCCATATTAACAAAGAACTTCTTAATAGGTATTTTAGAAGAAGGTCTCGTTATTGGTTGTATGACAATGATTGCTTTTCATATTGGTAATAGCGTAGATGCGGCAACTGCTAGTACAATGGCATTTGCTACGTTATGCTTATCACGATTAGTACACGGATTTAACTGTAAATCAGATCGTGCAATCTTGTTTAGCAAGAGAATCATTGATAATAAGTTCATATGGGGAGCATTTGCCCTCGGCTTCTTGTTAATTAATGCGGTCCTACTTATACCAGGATTATCATCTATATTCAAAGTGGCATCATTAACAGGAACACAATTCCTTATTATCTATGGACTTTCATTAGTTAATTTATTTGTAATTCAATTACTTAAATGGATTAAGAATTAATTCTAAAAAAGGTTCAATTAATGAAAAGCATAAACGAAATTGAGCAAAATAAAGACATTAGAGCAAAAATAGAAGAATTATCGGAACCAGAGTATCAAGTATTCACAAGTAAGTTATTACCTGGTGTGTCCAACATAATTGGTGTTAGATTGCCAAAACTTCGTAAAATAGCAAAAGAGATAGCAAAAGGAGATTGGAGAACTTATCTTGAATATGCCAGTGATGAATCCTATGAAGAAATTATGTTACAGGGAATGGTCATTGGTTATGTAAAGGGTTCCTTGCAGGAACGTATCCCTTTCATAGAGAAATTTGTTGAGAAGATAGATAACTGGTCAGTTTGTGATAGCTTTTGCAGTGGTCTTAAAGTTACTAAGATATATAGCGAAGAAATGTGGCTTTTCCTTCAATCTTTTTTTCAAATGCAAGGTGAGTTTGAAGTTAGGTTTGGAGTTGTAATGTTATTAAATTACTATTTAGACGAGGCATATATAGAACCAGTATGTAAGATATTCGATACGATAAGACACGATGGGTATTATGTTAAGATGGCAGTTGCTTGGGCAATATCTATCAATTATGTAAAGTTTCCTGAAGCAATGGAAACTTATCTAAAGAGAAATAAGCTAGATGATTTTACTT
>NZ_CBDLAM010000008.1:0-41769 GCF_965301125.1 Anaerosporobacter sp.
ATATTAGAAATATTATTGACTAATTAAACTTAAACACTGTTATCTGATTTATATTATGACGATATCAGATTTGTCTAAACATTTTATATTATAAGCGTAACTACAGATAAAAATATCAATCAACATAAGAAATTAATAGGAATACTAAATTATAGAAAGGGTAACTAATTTATTCAGAATTAGTTCTGAATGAATTATGTTAGGGTGAGAATATGAATGTTGGATTAATATTTGCAGGTGGCACTGGGAGCCGAATGAATGTAAAAACTACACCTAAACAGTTTTTGACTTTACATGGCAAAGAGATTATTATACATACGTTAGAGCATTTTGAAGAATGTAAACAAATAGACTCAATTATTGTAGTGTGTATAGAACCTTGGATAGAATACTTAAAAGAGTTGCTTATTAAGTACTCTATAAAAAAAGTAAAATGGATAGTTGCAGGTGGAGAGACTGGACAAGATTCGATATATAACGGAGTTAAGACGATTTATAAGGAATGTCCTCATAATTCTATCGTGTTAGTCCATGACGGAGTTAGACCTCTTATTGATACAAAATTAATTGAGGAAAACATTGCTTGTGTAAAAGAATTCGGTACAGCAATTACAGTTGTTCCATCAATAGAGACGGTTATTATGGTAAACGAGAATGAATGTATAGAAAAAATAGCTGATCGAAAACAATGCATGATGGCAAAGGCTCCACAATCCTTTTATCTAAATGAATTAATGGATGCTCATCAAAAAGCAAGAAAAGAAGGAAAGCATGATTTTGTAGATTCAGCATCAATTATGAGTCACTATGGATATAAATTAAAAACGGTACAAGGTGGTTATGAGAATATAAAAATAACTACACCATCAGATTATTATATTTTTAGAGCACTTAGTGAGGCAAAGGAAAATATACAAATGTTTGATGCTTAGTTAACAACATAACTGGAGGATAGGAAATGAATTCAATAAAAGAATATCAAGAAATGTTTGAGACAGATTGTGAATGGGAGAAGTTTAGAGGAAAAACTTTTTTGATTACTGGAGCAACGGGTTTGATAGGAAGTCATATAATAAAAGCGTTATGTGTGCTAAATAAAGAATTCTCTGCAGAGGATAAAATCCGCATTATAGCTGTTGCAAGAGATGAAAAAAAATTTTTAAGTATCCTTGATGAATATACAGAAGAAACTGATATAAAATTTATTTCCAATAATATAGTGAATCCTTTAGATATAGATGAAGATGTGCATTATATTATTCATGGAGCAAGCGTTACTAGTTCGATGGAATTTGTAAAAAAACCAGTAGAGACATTAAATACAACATTTCAAGGAACAAAAAACATGTTGGAGTTAGGAGCTAAGAAAAATCTTCTTTCTTTTGTTTATCTCTCGTCATTAGAAGTATACGGACAAGTAGATAATGACCTTGAAAAAATTAATGAAAAAAATTATGGTTATATTGATTTTCTAAATGTACGTAGCAGTTATTCAGAAGGAAAAAGAGTAGCAGAATGTTTATGTACTTCATATGCAAAAGAATATAATGTTCCAGTATGTATAGCAAGATTATCACAAACTTTTGGACCAGGTGTTTCCTATAATGATGGACGCATTTTTGCTGAATTTTCGCGTGCTGTAATAGAGCATAGAAATATTGTTCTTCATACTAAGGGAGATACAGAACGAAGCTATTGCTATGTTATTGATGCAGTTGATGCTATTTTAAGGCTATTATTACGAGGTCAAGTTGGAGAAGCCTATAATATAGCAAATAAGGATACGTATATATCCATAAGAGATATGGCAGTACTAGTCTCTAAAAGATATTCCAATTCAAATACTAAAGTTGTTTATGAACTAAGCGAAAATGAAAAATATGGATATAATCCTACCGTAAAGATTAATCTAGATACAGAAAAGATTGAAAAAATTGGTTGGAAACCTAAAGCAAATTTAGAGAAGATGTGTGATAATTTGATTGATGATATGAAGAAAAGAGATTACCATGAAGAAGATTAAGAATACTACATTAATTTCTATTTTATATTATGTTTTCCGTTTGTTTCCTATATCTTCAAAAAAAGTAGTATTGTCTAATTATGTAGGAAAAGGATATGGATGTAATCCCAAATATATAGCAATTGAATTGCTTAAAAGAAATAAGGGCTGGAAACTGGTATGGCTTACGGAAAATATTGAAACTGGTTTTCCAAAAGAAATAGCAGTTGTACAACAGGATACAATAAAAGCAATATTCGAGTCTGCTACAGCAGGAGTTTGGATTGATAATCAGAGAAAATTACCTCACCATAAAAAACGAAAAAAACAAATATTTATAGAGACTTGGCATGGTGGGGGAGGGCCTATTAAGAAAATAGGTGCTGATAATCCAAGTAATGTAGGTAACATACCATATTATAAAACATCACTACACATGGATAAAATTGTTGATGTTATGATATCAAACAGCACTTGCTGTAGCAAAATCTACAGAAGTGCATTTTTGTATCATGGTGAAATATTAGAAAGTGGGTATCCAAGGAATGATATTCTTGTAGATAAGTGGAAAGAGGGGAAGGAACGTGAAAAAGTTTATAGTTTTTATAAACTAGATAACAACGTGAAAACAGTACTCTATGCTCCAACTTACAGAAATAAAAGAGATTTGGAGCCATATTCATTAGATTTGCCTGCAGTATGTAAAGTCCTTAAGGAACGTTTTTCAGGTGAGTGGAGAATTTGCGTACGGTTACATCCATCTATGCAAAAGAAAGCTATAGAATTAGCGTCTGGAGATAATATTATAAATGTATCAAATTATGACGATATGCAAGAGTTGTTGGCAGCAAGTGATGTACTTATCTCTGATTATTCCAGTGTTATAAGTGAATTTGCATTAACTGGAAAACCAGTATTCCTATATTCAACAGATATAAATTCATATGCTAAAGAAAGAGCTTTCTATTGTGATTATAGAAAACTGCCTTTTCCATTAGCAGAAACTAATTCTGAAATGTTAGTTAATATACGAAACTTTAATAACGACGAATATCTAGATAGAGTTAATATATATATGTCTGAAGTTGGTATGATGGAAAAAGGAAATGCAGCAGAACAAGTAGTAGATTGGTTAGAAAAAAAGTGTAGCAAAAGTCAATAGGAAGGATTTGAATAATTACGTGTTAAAATTATTGTTGATCGGATTAAGAAATGGACAAAACTTAGGAGATGTTGTAATTAATGAATGTACAAAATATCTTGTTCATAAAGCACTTGAAAAGTATGGCGTAGTTAATGAATGTACAGTATTAGAATTGGATATGGAGAAAGAAGAGTATGATATTGTCGATAAAGTTGATTGTATTGTTTTTGTCGGTGGTGGTATAGTAAAGTTTAAATACCAGAAATTCTATGAATATATTGATAAAATAACATGCATAGCGGACAAAAATAATATACCTGTTTATTTTCATGCAGTTGGTGTAGAAGGTTATGATAGTGAGGATGATAAATGTAAACTTTTAAAGAAGGCCTTAAATCGAGATTGCGTTAAACAAATAACAGTTAGAGAAAATCATGATATTTTAACTAGTAATTATATTACTAACTCGAATATTAATACTGCTACCGTTTCCGATTCAGCTGTATGGTCACCAGAAACATTCAATATAAATAAAAAACAAGGGACATGTATCGGACTAGGGATGATAAGAGAAGGTATTTTTAGATCAAATGGAATAGATATTGGGTTTGAAGAATTGCTACAATTTTGGTCTGACATAATACATGAATTGAGTATAAGAGGTTTACCGTTCAAATTATTTACAACAGGTTGGCCCTCAGATATGAAGTTTATCGATAATTTCTTTAAAGCTGTAAAATGGGATGAAGATAAGTATAATGAATTGGTTATTTCTGTATCTAGTCCAGAGGAGTTAGTTTCTACAATATCAAAATTTCGAGGAGTAATTGCAGGTAGATTACATGCAAATATAATTTCGTATTCACTAGATATACCATCTGTGGGCCTTGTTTGGAATGATAAGTTAAAGCGATGGGGAGAAAATATTATGTATCCAGAGCGCTTTTTCTCGTATAAACAATGGGAAGCAGAAAAAGTAGTAGATACATTGGTTAAAGGTATTGAGCAAGGGTATACAAGAGTAGATTATTCATCATTTAGGAATACTTCAATGAAATCAATTGAGGATATTATAGTGAGTATGATAGTCAAGAAAATTTAATCGGTATCAAGAAAATCTTATATAATTAATAAGCTGATAAGGGTTTGGGTTACCTTTATAAACCTAATTATATTATAAGGAGAAAGTATTACTTTTAAAATAATACATTAATTAAGATGAAATACGGAATAATAACATATTCACAGCGTCCAATGCGAGACAAAAATTTTGTAACTAGATTAAATATAGGAGATCCTATACAGACCTTGGCAATGAAATATTTATATCAAGAGATGGGAATAAAGGGAGATTTAGTTGAGATTAGTAGATACCATGCTAAAGATTACCAAGGAGATAATGTAATATTACCGTTTCAGTGTTTTAATAGAATTTATAATCAATTTGGTCACCCATATGGAACTTTGCCTGTCTCTGAGGCAATTCATCCCATTTTTTTTAGTTTTCATTTGCATTCAAGAGCATTGGATCATGACATAATACAACAATTTAAGAAATATCAACCTATAGGTTGTAGAGATGAAGAGACTAAGTTGAATATGGAACGAAATGGAATTGAAGCCTATCTAACAGGGTGTGTAACTGCACTCTTACCAAAAAGAATAAACGTTCCCAAAAGAAAAAAAGTTTTTTTCATTGATGTCCCAAATAGTTTAAAACCACATATTCCTGCAGAATTATTGCAAGAAGCTGAATTTCTTGAACATCACATAGTTTTCGAAAGATTATCAGATGATCCAATAATGACAGAAGACGAATATAATGAGTTCTATAGAATCGCTAAGGAAAGATTAAAACGCTATGCAGATGAAGCAACACTAATTGTAACTTCTAGATTGCATGCAGCATCTCCATGTATGGCAATGGGGATACCAGTTATTATGGTAAGTGATAATTGGGATGGTAGGTTTTCATGGCTAGAAAAATATTTACCTCTATATCTTCCATCAGATTTTCATAAAATTAACTGGAATCCTCAACCTGTAGAATATGAGGAAGAAAAAAAAGTTATTATCAATTTACTTAAGAACGCCCTTCTTCAAAATAAAGTAGAAAGAGATAGTTGGTTAGAGGTGGATCAATATTATTGTGATAGAGATCGTATTAAATATAATAGGACAATAATAGAAGAATTAGAGACTTTACCAATATGGAATAAAAGAAATATAAAATTCGGTATTTGGGGACTTAATACACTGGCACAGACAATTAAGAATGTTATCCTTGATCAGAAAAAGGATTGGAAGTTTGTTGCGGCTATTGATAAATCGTCAAATGGTTTCTTTGAAGGAGTTAAAGTAAGCAAGCCGCAGCAAATTCCAGACTTAGACTCAGATATTGTATATTTGGTTATTCCGAAAAATGCACATGATGAAGCTGAGTCTTTATTCAAAAAAAATCATCAGGAAGTTATTTATTTTAGTAACTATAGATTTAATTATTGCAAATATTAATCTAAAATGTACTTAATTAGATTCTAGAGATATACCATACGTCAATGCAAGCTCACCATAAACTTTATTCAATTCCCACGGGTGTTAATCCTTCATAAATAACTCTTTTAAAAGACTCTTGAGAAAAATTCATATCTTTAAGAGTCTTTTCTATTTCAGTTGTATTTCCATAAATACAAATCAAAACGAATAAATCTGAATTATGCGCTTGAAGACTGGATATATTTTTTACTTCTAAAGTATCATTAATTTTCCCAATCTTATCAGGATTACTATCTACAATCCAACCAATCTTGACAGAATCTTTAGACGAATTTAAGTGTGCGATGATTTTTCTTCCAGCACCACCAAATCCCCATATTACTAAAGTTTTATTAGCAATAGAGCGCTTTAAGTCCTGAATAAGCCAATCTTGATAATCGATTAAAGAATAGCGAGAAAGGACTTCTTTCCAGTGTGCATGATTACCCATCCAGAAATCGTAAGATAAGTCGGGTTGATTTGATATCTCATATATATGTACATTTTTGTAACTAGTAGATATTGGATTAACATCACTAGTACTAACTGTATTTATAATTAGAAAATCAATTTTAGCATTAGGATTTAATTGTGTTAATTGTAGTAAGTAATCAATTTAATTAATATTAACATTGGTTCGTACAAATAATATAGAATTTTTTGAATGAAGTAAATTTTTAAAACGCCTTATTCGACGTGTATATTTATCAATAAATTTATTATATTCGTCATCGAATGATTTGTTAGATTCAAAATCATGCAAACTTATAAATCCAGTAATGGAATCCGTGACGAATAGATGTTTCTTGCCTTTGTCTTCTATTATTTAATTTTCTTTTAAAAAGAATTGATTCCAATCATTTAATAAGGTATCGACTACAGCGTTAATATCATTGGTAATTAACCAGTCAAAGGGATTGGATTCAGATCGTAATTTATTTAGACGCATTTGATGTGCGGTCATACAACGTTCGCCTAGGCTACACACCATTTCATATGAGTTTTGTTTTAAAGATGTATTCGTTTCCTGCATATTTAATTCCTCTATTATTTTTAGTTAGTTGGGTTTCCTATCTTTTGTAAATAAGGTATGGTTTATTATATCATGAAAGTAGGGTACCCTCAATATTATTCTTATTTAATACCCTTTATCCTATTATTACATATAAGCTACTTACCTGCTAGGTACAAACTGGATCAATACACCGATTTCATGCCAATTAATAATTTAGCTTATAATGATCATTTTAATCCAATTTTAACACCATCCCTAAAACCCATAACCCCAATTTAATACCACCTCTGTTAATCTATTCATGTAAAAATCAATTAGGAGTGAATTCAGTAGAGTGAATTCCTATTTGTAGTTTGTTAGGAGGAGCATACATGGAAACAGTAATACAGTACATCATATATCTGCTAATATTAATTGCACTAGCCATACCCCTTGGCAGATATATCGGAAAGGTTATGAACGGAGAGAAAGTCTTCTTATCAAGGATAGTTAATCCTTGTGAGAAATTAATTTATCGGTTGTTACATATTGATGAAAGTGAAGAAATGACGTGGAAGAAATATGCCATATCAGCGCTAGTATTTAGTGGGTTATTCTTAGTAGTACTATTTTTGATAATTATGTTACAAGGTATTCTACCATTAAATCCAGAAAAATTAAGCGGAACAAGCCTGGATTTAGCATTTAACACAGCAGTTAGTTTCATTACCAATACAAACTGGCAGGCATATAGCGGTGAGTCACAGTTATCCTACTTTACACAAATGATTGGATTGACAGTTCAGAATTTCGTATCAGCCGCTGTAGGTATCGCAGTATTGTTTGCACTAATTCGAGGATTTACGAGAGTGAAAGCAAATGGAATTGGTAACTTCTTTGTAGATGTTACAAGAACAATTCTTTATGTATTATTACCTCTATCCTTAGTGTTATCAATACTTTTGGTATCCCAAGGCGTTGTACAAAACTTTAAGAGTTATGATACCGTTCAACTTGTTGAACCAGTTACCACAGAAGATGGAACTGTAATAACAGAGGAAGTTGTTCCAATGGGACCAGCAGCAAGCCAAATTGCTATTAAGCAGCTGGGAACAAATGGTGGTGGATTCTTTGGTGTTAACTCAGCACACCCATTTGAGAATCCAACCATATTTTCTAACTTGCTAGAGATGATATCCATATTGTTAATACCAGCAGCGTTATGCTTTACATTTGGAAGAAATATCAAAGACAAGAATCAAGGGAGAGCAATCTTTATAGCAATGATG
Organism: Anaerosporobacter sp.; assembly: GCF_965301125.1. Classification (NCBI taxonomy): domain Bacteria; kingdom Bacillati; phylum Bacillota; class Clostridia; order Lachnospirales; family Lachnospiraceae; genus Anaerosporobacter; species Anaerosporobacter sp. The sequence goes on from NZ_CBDLAM010000008.1 coordinate 7,965, forward strand.
GCGGTGTTAGTAATAGCACTTGCAAGTGTTGCAGTGAGTGAACAATTTGCAACCCCTCAGTTAAAAGGCTCTGAAAATGGTAGCGGTGAGCAGGTGGCTCTAGGTACCAATCAGCAAGCAGGTGGTAACATGGAGGGCAAAGAAGCCAGGTACGGCATTGCATCTTCTGTTACATGGGGAGTATTCACAACAGCGGCTTCCAATGGTTCTGTAAATTCCATGCATGATTCTTATACACCACTTGGTGGAATGGTACTGATGTTATTAATGATGCTTGGCGAAGTTATCTTTGGTGGAGTTGGTTGTGGTTTATATGGAATGTTAGGATTTGCGATTCTAACGGTGTTTATAGCTGGACTTATGGTTGGTAGAACACCAGAGTATCTGGGAAAGAAGATTGAACCCTATGAGATGAAGATGGCTGTGTTAGTTTGTTTAGCAACACCAGTAGCAATACTTGTAGGTAGTGGGATTGCAACCTTGGTTCCATCGGTAGCAGATGGCCTGACTAATACAGGCGCACATGGATTCTCAGAAGTATTATATGCTTTTGCATCAGCAGGAGGAAACAATGGATCAGCATTTGCTGGGCTTCTGGCAGATACCACGTTTATGAATATTGCCATTGGTTTATGTATGTTATTTGCTAGATTTGTACCTATGATAGCTACTCTTGCTATTGCTGGTAGTTTGGCTAAGAAGAAAAAAGTTGCTTCCTCAGCAGGTACACTTTCCACATCAAACGCCATGTTCGTAGGATTATTGATCTTCGTTGTTTTATTGATTGGAGCATTAAGCTTCTTCCCAGCAGTGGCACTTGGGCCAATTGCTGAGCATTTACAGATGATTTCTTAGGGGAGGGTATAGCAATGAAAGATAAGAAAATGTTGTTACGTGCGTTAAAGGATTCGTTTAAAAAACTATCACCTAAGACACAGATAGCAAACCCAGTTATGTTTTTAGTATATGTATCAGCCATATTAACATCATTCCTTTTTGTATTATCTTGTTTTGGAATTCAAGATGCTTCATCTGGATATATACTAGGAATTACAATTATACTTTGGTTTACCGTTTTGTTTGCTAATTTTGCAGAAGCAATTGCAGAGGGGCGAGGAAAGGCGCAAGCAGATGCATTACGTGCATCGAAAAAAGATGTAGAGACGAAGAAGTTATATACAGTTGATAATAAAGATAAATTTGAAATCGTATCTTCGGCCACATTAAAGAAAGGAGATCTGGTATTTATCCGAGCAGGAGAACAGATTCCTGCAGATGGGGAAGTTATAGAAGGTGCGGCTTCCGTAGATGAAAGCGCTATAACAGGAGAATCAGCTCCAGTTATTCGTGAAGCAGGTGGTGATAGGAGTGCAGTAACAGGTGGTACTATGGTAACTTCTGACTGGATTGTTATTCAGGTAACATGTGAGGCTGGAGAAAGCTTCCTTGATAAGATGATAGCCATGGTTGAGGGTTCTTCACGTAAGAAGACACCAAACGAAATTGCATTACAGATTTTCTTAGTAGCATTAACGATTATCTTTATATTAGTAACTGTATCATTATATAGTTATAGTATTTTCTCAGCAAAGCAAGCTGGTGTAGATAATCCAACGTCCATTACTTCCTTAATTGCATTGTTAGTTTGTCTTGCACCAACTACAATCGGAGCTTTATTATCGGCTATTGGTATTGCTGGTATGAGCCGTTTAAACCAAAGTAATGTACTTGCAATGAGTGGTAGAGCAATAGAAGCAGCAGGTGACGTTGATATCTTAATGCTCGATAAAACAGGTACGATTACATTAGGTAATCGTCAAGCTTCTGAATTTATTCCTGTTGATGGACATACGGAACTGGAGCTAGCAGAGGCTGCTCAATTGGCATCCTTAGCGGATGAAACACCAGAGGGACGTAGTATTGTAATATTGGCAAAAGAAAAGTTTGGGATTAGGGAACGTAACTTAGAAGAGTTACGTGTGAAATTCGTCCCATTTACGGCTACAACTAGAATGAGTGGTGTGGATTTAAAAGATGCCTCCGTTCGTAAGGGAGCAGCAGATTCCATAAAGGATTATGTTAATAATTTGGGCGGCAAATACAGCAGCCAGTGTGATGAAATAGTAAAATCAATAGCCAACAAAGGTGGGACACCTTTAGTTGTTTCAAAGAATGATGAAATCTTAGGAGTCGTATATCTTAAGGATATTATTAAAGCAGGTGTACATGAAAAATTCGCAGATCTTCGTAAGATGGGTATTAAGACAATTATGATCACAGGAGATAATCCTCTAACAGCAGCAGCTATTGCAGCAGAAGCTGGAGTTGATGATTTCTTAGCAGAGGCAACACCAGAAGGTAAATTACAGATGATTCGTGATTTCCAAGCGAAAGGACACTTGGTAGCAATGACAGGTGATGGTACCAATGATGCACCAGCTTTAGCACAAGCAGATGTGGCAGTTGCCATGAATACAGGAACGCAAGCAGCCAAAGAAGCTGGAAACATGGTAGATTTGGATTCTTCACCAACCAAGTTAATTGATATCGTTAGAATTGGTAAGCAATTATTAATGACGAGAGGTAGTCTAACAACATTCAGCATAGCCAATGACTTAGCCAAATATTTCGCCATAATACCAGCATTGTTCCTTGGGTTATACCCTGAATTATCTGCACTGAATATTATGCATCTACATAGTGCCGAAAGTGCTATCTTCTCAGCAATTATATACAACGCATTAATTATAGTAGCACTGATACCACTTGCATTAAAAGGTGTTAAATACCGTGAATTATCAGCAGGAAAATTGCTATCCAGAAACTTAGTGGTATACGGACTTGGTGGTATTATAACACCATTTATATTCGTAAAACTAATCGACGTATTACTAGTTGCAACTGGACTGTTTTGATTTCTTTGCATATAGAGAGTTAATTAAAGTAGAAAAGCAAAACTCTTAATAGTGTAGACCTGCTTCTTATCTAACGTACTATGACTAAGAAACGATAGCGAAACACCTAAAGTACTTAGGTGTGCAGCGTGTTTCGTGTCATAGTACGTTAGCTAAGAAGCCATGAAAGCCTAGATAGAGTTTTGCATTCAAGCAAAAATGGAGGAATTGGAATGAAGTCATTTAAGACATTGCTGAAACAAGCAACAATATTTATACTTATAACCACGATACTATGTGGTGTGATTTATCCGCTTGTTGTAACAGGAATTTCGCAACTATTCTTTAAAGATAAAGCAAATGGTAGTATAATAGAGGCAAACGGGACCAAATATGGAAGCGAGTTACTTGCCCAAAAGTTTACAGAGGATAAATATCTATGGGGACGTGTCATGTATGATAATACAGGAACTTATAAGGATTCTAGTGGAAATGCATTATATTATGCAGGAGCATCTAATCTTACACCCGCAAGTGAAGAATATCGTTCTCTAATTATAGAACGTGTTAATGAAATGAAAGCTTCAAACCCTACTATGGCAGGTCAAGATGTACCAGTAGATTTGGTAACTGGCTCTGGTAGTGGACTTGATCCACATATCAGTGTAGCTGCAGCGATGTATCAGGTAGATCGAGTTGCAACAAGTAGGAATGTATCAAGAGAAGAAGTTGAGAACATTATTGAAAAATATACTACGAACAAATTATTCGGTGTACTTGGTGAACAAGTAGTGAATGTTCTTCAAGTTAACCTAGCCCTTGATGGGATTTTGGAGTAAACGATGGAAGATGGAAGGATAGATCCAGAGGCAATTCTAGACCGAATTGCCTCTGATGAGGAAAATTCAAATAAAGGGAAATTGAAAATCTTTTTTGGCTATGCAGCTGGTATAGGGAAAACTTATGCCATGCTGCTAGCTGCGCATGAGGAGAAAAAAGTGGGTGTAGATGTAGTAGCAGGTTATATTGAACCCCATGCTAGACCAGAAACCATGAAATTACTAAAGGGGTTAGAGTGTTTACTACCTAAAGTAATATCATATCAATCGATTGAACTAAATGAATTTGATATTGATAAGGCGTTAGAGAGAAAACCAGATATTATCCTAGTGGATGAGTTAGCGCATACCAATGCAGCCGGAAGCAGGCACCTTAAGAGATATGAGGATATTCAGGAGTTACTGAATGCTGGAATTAATGTCTATACCACCGTAAATGTGCAACATATTGAGAGTTTACATGATTTAATTGCACAAACAACAGGTGTTAGGGTAAGAGAGAGAATTCCAGATTCCGTATTTGATGAGGCAAACCAAATAGAGATGGTAGATATACAGCCGGAGGAATTAATTGCTCGTCTCGAACAAGGTAAAATATATAAGAAGGACCGTGTAAAGAACGCACTTGGAAACTTCTTTACGGAGGATAATTTAATAGCGCTACGTGAAATTGCATTACGAAGAATGGCAGATTGGGTTAACCAAGAACAGAGTAAATCCATTCATCAACTAGGTAAAGAAGGAACAGCAGGAGAGCATATCCTTATGTGTCTTTCCCCTTCTCCATCTAATGGTAAGGTAATCAGGCAAGCGGCAAGGATGGCAAAGGCATTTCATGGTAAGTTTACTGCATTTTATGTAGAGACACCAGAATCCGCAGATATGGATAAAGAAGATATTCAAAGATTACGGGAGAATACAAAACTAGCAGGCCAATTTGGTGCCAACACGGTAACGTCATATGGTAATGATATTGTAGAACAGATTGCAGAGTATGCTAAGTTATCCAAGGTAACCAAGGTTGTACTTGGGAGAAGCTATAGTAAGAGAAGTCTGTTTTTGGTAAAAGAGAGTTTCTCGGAAAGACTTGCTAAATTATGTCCCTCAATAGAGATATTTCTTATTCCAGATAGTTATGATCAGATGTATCGGAAAAAGAAGAAAAAGAAGACAACTGTTCAGCCTTCTGTAGTAACTATGGATATTATTATGGTAATGTTATTGTTAGGAATTTCAACAGGGATAGCAGAATTGTTCAAACATATGAATTTTCAAGATTCCAACATTGTTATGATATACATACTAGGTGTGTTAGTAACGGCACTAATAACAAGGTATAAACTTACAAGTTACATATATAGTGTTAGTACCGTATTCATTTATGATTTCTTATTTACAGATCCTAGATTAACAATTACGGTACACGACGGTGGCTATGTTATTACTATTATTATCATGTTAATTATGTCCTTACTTAGTTCAACCCTTACACAAAAGGTAAAGAGTGAAGCAAAGATATCCGCAAAGAAAGTTTATCGTACAGGAATATTGCTTGAAACTAGTCAGAAGTTACTGCATAGTAAGAATACGGAAGATATTGCATTAAGAACGATAAGGCAATTGGGAAAATTATTAGACAAGACAATCTATTGCTATATAGGTGATCCAGAGAAGAATCAGCACCCTATTATATATCATAGAGGTAATAATATATCAACACATATACCCAAAACAGAACTAGCAGTTGCAACCTGGACATATAAGAATAATAAACATGCAGGAGCATCAACAACAACTTTACCAGGTGCCAAATGTCTCTATATGGCTGTACGTAATGGCGATCATGTATTTGCTGTGATTGGAATTGAATTAAATGGTGAAGTTATTCAAGCATTTGAACAAGGGATTGTAGTTGCAATCTTGAATGAATGTGCATTCGCTTTTGAAAAAGAAGAACTATTGACAAAGGAACGGGAAGTAGCAATTCGGTTAAAACAGGAACAATTACGTGGCAATTTGTTACGTTCTATATCACATGACTTAAGGACTCCATTAACTAGTATATCGGGAAATGCCAGTATGCTTATTGAGAATTCTGAGCTTTTTACCGAGGATAAGAAGAAAGAAATATATGAATATATTTATGATGATTCCATGTGGTTAATAAATCTAGTTGAAAATCTTCTCAGTGTAACTCGAATTGAGAATGGAACAATGCGATTGGAAGTGGAACCAGAACTAGTCGAAGATGTTATAGCAGAAGCGATGAAACATATTAACCGTAAGGCAAGTGAACACCATATTACGATTGAAGTAGAAGAATTACTAGTGGCTAGAATGGATGCAAAGAGAATAATCCAAGTAATTATTAATTTAATGGATAATGCAATCAAATATACACCACCTGGATCAAATATTGAATTGGAAGCTTATAAAGCTGGAAATAATGTAGCAATCGAAATAAAGGATGATGGTCAAGGCATATGCGAAGAACAAAAAACCAAGATATTTACTATGTTCTACACAGCCAATGATTCAGTTGCTGATGGACGAAGAGGAATGGGCTTAGGCTTAGCGTTGTGTAAATCAATAGTTGAAGCACATGGAGGAAAGATTGACGTATTAGATAATAAGCCTAAGGGAGCAATCTTTCGCTTTACATTGAAGTTAGAGGATTTATCTATGTTTAATTAACTAGTATGATTGAGAGGAGCAAATCTAAATCTGCTTCTTAGCTGGCGTACTATGACTAAGAAACGATAGCGAAACATCTAAAGTACTTCTTAGTGTGTACTTAATCAACATAGGAATGCGAGGCATGGAAGCCGAAGCAAGCCTGAGCTGAGGCAGGATGCCGAATCGAAGGCGGTTCCGTACCTTTTAGACATACTTACAGTACACACCTAGAAGTACTTAGATGAGTAGCGTGTTTCGTGTCATAGTACGCCATCTAAGAAGCTATGAAAACATAAAAAGAGTTTTGCGGTCACCACAACCTAGAGAGGAGGTTTTTAAATGATAAATCAAAAATCCAAGATCCTAGTAGTTGAAGATGATAAGCCCATAAGAAATCTAATTACAACTACCCTTGAAACCCAAGATTATAAGTACATAGTTGCCGAGAATGGCGCTAGTGCTATTCTAGCGGCTACATCTCATAATCCAGATATTATTTTGCTAGATCTTGGTTTACCTGATATGGACGGAGTTGAAGTTATTAAGAAGGTACGATCTTGGTCAATGCTTCCGATTATAGTGATCAGCGCTAGAAGTGAAGATGATGATAAAATCAAAGCATTAGATGCGGGAGCTGATGATTATCTTACGAAGCCATTTAGTGTTGCAGAACTTTTGGCTAGGTTACGGACCACCTATCGAAGGCTACAACATATAAATGGTTTAATAGAAGATACCAATCAATCTTATTTTATAAATGGAGATTTAAAAATCGATTATCCGACTGCGACAGTAACAGTGAGGGATCAGGAGATTCATCTTATGCCTATCGAATATAGTTTGATTTGTCTGTTGGCTAAGAATATAGGTAAGGTACTTACCCATCGTTTTATCTTAGATCATGTTTGGAGCAATGCCATTGAATCGGATAAGTCATCGTTACGTGTTTACATGGCTTCACTTCGCAAGAAATTAGGAACTGGTGATAATACAGAGCAATATATACAGACTCATGTGGGGATAGGATACCGCATGGTTAAAATGGAGAATCCTAAATAGGGCAATATACCCAAATTACTTTGATTATCAAAATATTTTACTTGAAAAAGAATTCATAATAGGTTATAATCTATTTTGCAATAAAGGAAATGTTTGAACACTGCATTTTGTGGGTATAGTGGTAATGTGTACCATTGTTCAAATATAATAGTAAAATAAGTGAGGTGTACTTTCTTGGAAGAACAGAAATCATCAATATTTCCTGCAGGAATAACAGAATTAAAGAATAAGATTGCAGAAAATATTCCATTCATGAGAGAAAAAGAGTCGGAGTATGCAGATAAATATAAGTTAGAGAAACAACATGAAAAAGGAAAATTACATGCCATTGAACGTATTACAATGATCCTAGATAAGGACACGTTCAAAGAAATTGGCTCAAGAGTAACGAATCACAAGAGTTCATTAGGATTACAGGAAGACACATTACCTTATGATGGTGTTATCACAGGGTATGGATTTATTAAAGGTCAAAAAGTGTACATATATTCACAAGACTTTACAGTCATGGGAGGTACACTTGGTAATGAGCATGGAAAGAAGATTGCTCATATAATTGAACTAGCAATTAAGACAAAATGTCCAGTAATTGGTATCAATGATTCGGGCGGTGCTAGAATTCAAGAAGGTGTTAATTCCCTCGCAGGATATGGTGATATCTTCTACATGAATACCTTGGCCTCTGGATATATTCCACAGATTTCAATCATTGCTGGTCCATGTGCGGGTGGTGCAGTATATTCTCCTGGTATCACAGACTTCATTTTTACAATTGATGACGTTAGTAACATGTTTGTTACGGGGCCAAAGGTTATTAAGAGTGTAACGAATGAAACGGTTACAGCAGATGAATTAGGTAGTGCAAGAGTACATTCCACAATAAGTGGGGTAGCTCATTTTAGATATGAAACAGAAGAAAAATGTTATGAAGGTGTACGTAATCTTATAGATACGATTCCACAATATTATGGAGACAAGCGTACCTTTAGGCAAGAACCATATGTAAATAAGAATCAAAAAGCATTGGAATCTATTTTACCTGAGCGTATGACGCAGGGGTATGATATGCGTAATGTAATTAATGAAATGTTTGATAAAGATAGCTTCATTGAAGTACAATCGGAATTTGCAAAAAACGTTGTAGTTGGTTTTGCTAAGCTAAGTAATATTACCGTTGGTATTGTTGGTAGTCAACCAAATTTTGCAGCAGGTGTTCTTGATTGTGATTCAAGTGATAAAGCCGCTAGATTTATTCGTTTTTGTGATTCTTATAATATTCCACTCATTACATTGGTTGATGTACCAGGATTCATGCCAGGTTTAAATCAAGAGATGAAAGGAATTATTAGACATGGTGCTAAGTTGCTTTATGCATATTCAGAAGCAACAACCATCAAATTAACGGTTGTACTTCGTAAAGCATACGGTGGAGCATATATTGCTATGTGTAGTAAACATCTTGGAGCGGACTATGTTTATGCATGGCCAACAGCAGAGATTGCTGTTATGGGAGCAGAAGGTGCTGTTGAGATTATCCATAGCAAAGAACTTAAGACTGTTCCAAAAGGTCAGATTGGACAATTTATTAATGAAAAAGCAGCGGAATATCGTGATTCATGTATGAACGGGGAGTTGGCAGCTAAATACGGATACGTAGATGAGATTATTGACCCATCTGAAACAAGAGAAAGATTGTATTCCGATTTAATTATGTTACGTGGTAAGAGCGAATTAACTGTTGTTCGTAAGAAACATGGTAATATTCCATTATAGCAAGCGCAGCACAAAATAAAATCCCAAGAAGGTGACTCCTATGGCAAATATAAGAGTATACGTCATAGAAGCCACCTTCTTGGGATTATTTTTACGGGTATAAGCCTTTTAAGCCTAAACCTCAGTACTGATTTCTAATAAATCTTTTGATATTTGCTCGACTTTTTGGAAGTTTTCCTCCATGGATTCGGTTGCATTGTTTTGAATCTTTGTAGCCTCCATTATAGAATTTATCTCATCTAGAGAACTATGTACTAATTCACTCATATGGTTAGTAATATCAACCACTTTATCACTGTGGTTCTTCGAGGTCTTGCTACAATCAGATAATTTCTCTGCAGTTTTCTTTGTATCCTCTTGAAGTTTACCTAATTCGTCTGCACGTGTTTGTGCTAATTCAATCTTGCGAATACCATCACCAACTGATTGGCAATTTTGATTTACAGATTCACGAACTAATCGTATTTCCTCAAGGATATTATTAATGATATTAGCTATATTGCTACTAGACTTTTGTGATTCGTCGGCTAATACACGGACTTGATCAGCAACCACAGCAAAACCTCTTCCATTTTCTCCGGCTCTAGCAGCTTCAATTGATGCATTTAGTGCTAATAGATTGGTTTGTCCAGTTATGTTAGTAATTGTTTCTGCAAAATTAGAAATATCAGTAATGCATTTATCTAGATTATCAATGGCAGTATATGTAGAGTTAGCTGTTGTCTCAATTTCTTTCATGCTAGAAACTGCGTCTTTCATGAAATCTACATAAGCTTTGGTCTCATCATAAGTTCTATCTGCTATCGCTATCATGCTATCAGTCTCATATGCCATGGTATCAGCAATATCTTGCATCTGACAGATACTCTCTTGTGTTGCTTCCACTTGTTCAATACTACTTTTACAATCCGCAAGGGTTTTTGTAACAGCTTCTACAATGTTAGTGTTAGCTTGAACATTTTCATTCATTGTGCTTGCTAAATTGTCAACGACCTGTACTAATTGCTTTGAAGAATTCTCACAATTCGATACAACTCTTTTTATATTTTCTGTATTATGTAATGTATTCATCAATGTTCTAGTAGAGTCTGCTAGACTTATGAATACAGCAGACATTATGACATACTCAAGTGTATAGCCTAACATGTGTCCTATTGCATCTGCAAAAATCGCACCTTTTTTGATAAATAAGGAGAGCATTAATGGAACAAATGCGATAATACAGATATTTCGGGTGAATTTTCTATCAAAGTACATACAACTACATGCTAAGGCAAGTCCATATGTCATATAGATACCCATTGAGTTATATGAACCCATTACAGATATAGTAATTGCAATTGAGATAATGCTAACATATTTCAGTATATTCATTGGTATATTCATACGCAGCAGTATGGATGGGCTGACTGTACACATTATACCTAAGATACTCATAATAGCAAGACTTTCATAACTTGTTTTCCATATCTTCAGAAAAGACATTAAAAACAGGATAGGAAATGCTAGGGTCATCCATAGCAAAACTTTTGCTAATTGTTTGCACACTCGTAAATCATTAGTTTCAAAAAAAGATGATGTTTGCTCCATAATTCACTTCTCCTAACGTATTTAGTAATTAACCATAGCCTGTCATGATATTGGTCAATTCAACTAATTATAACATATATTACTATTATTTTAAATGATTTAATATCATATAATACTAATTTATAATTATGCATGTCAACCTTTTCATATATATAGCAGGATGATATAATTAATCAATAGGCTGATAGTAAAGAAAGCAAAAGAGGAGGTTACCAATGATTACGATTACAGCATGTATGATTGTAAAGAATGAAGAAGAAACATTGGAAAGATGTCTGAATAGTTTGAAGAGTCTTGTCGATGAAATTGTAATTGTTGATACTGGGTCTACAGACCGTACGAAGGAAATAGCAAGAAAATATACGGATAAAATATATGATTTCACATGGATACACGATTTCTCAGCTGCTAGAAATTATTCTTTCTCTAAGGCAACAATGGATTATATCTATGTTGCAGATGCGGATGAAGAAATTGATAGAGAGAATCAAGAAAAATTTTTATTCCTAAAAGAGGCCATGCTTCCAGAGATAGAAATCGTTCAAATGTATTATACAAATCAATTAGAATATGGAACCACGTATAATTATGATAAAGAATATCGACCTAAATTATATAAAAGACTTAGAGAGTTTAAGTGGCAAGATCCAATTCATGAGACTGTAACCTTAGATCCAGTTATCTATGATAGCGATATCGAGATTATACATCGTCCAACTGAGTCACATGCAAAACGAGATTTTAATAATTTCTATGTTGTATTGAATAAAGGTGAAAGGTTATCGCCAAAACTAATACATATGTTTGCAAAGGAATTGTTTATAGCAGGTGATGATGAAGATTTCATTAAAGCAGGTACGTATTTTAATGAATGGCAAAAGGACACTACAAGAACACTAGAAGAATGTGTATATATACAGTGTGTCTTAGCGAAATACGCAAGGTTACAAGGAGATATCGAACTACTAATGAAGGTATCACTTAAGAACATAGCATCAAAGTCAAGTTCAGAAGTCTGCTATGAACTGGGAGAACATTATTTTGAGTTAGGTGATTATGAAGAAGCTCTTATATGGTACTATAATGCCGCATACGAGACAGAGTGTCAGCTAAATATACATTATGGAGGCGATTACCCATTAAAAAGATTAGCAGAATGTTATGGTAAGCTTGGTAATGTAGAACAAATGAATGCATACGAAGAACTAGCCATGAATTGGAGCGTGTAGACTCCACATTTGTGCGTTACTACGTTATAAGCCATCTGGTACCCATGAAAGGAGAAAGATTAGAATATGTTATACATTGGAATAGCAGGAATCATTTTTTTAGTTGATTTATTTATTAAGGATTATATCGAGAAGAATAAGAAGATGAATGAGGAAGAAGAAATCTTTAATGGTAATATTATAGTTACAAGATATCATAACAAAGGAGCAATGCTTAATTTCTTGGAGAAGAATACAAAGCTTGTTATATTCATATCAGGTGTTTTATTAGGTGGTCTTCTTCTTTTACTTGGTCTGCTGATTCCTAGAAAAGGTAACAAAGTATTGAAATTTGCCTTAGCTTTATTAGTAGGAGGAGCTTCAAGTAATGTGTATGACCGTGTGAAACGCGGTTATGTCGTAGATTATTTTTCATTCAAATGGCTGAAAAAGGTAGTATTTAATATAGCAGATTTATTCATTATCGTAGGAAGTATCCTAACAGGAATCTGTATGTTCTTTAGAAAAGAAGGTTAATGTTCATAGCGTATTGTTTAAGGCTCTGTTCCATTCTATTATTGGTTTCTACAAATAATAGAAGGAAGGGGGCCTTCTTTTAGTTACAATATCATGAATTTTTCTGTTTTAATTCGTAATTCTTTTATCCTATTCATTATCTTTCTCTTTTCTTGTTTTTCTTGGTGATAGGGTTTTTATAAGTTTCTTCAATTGCTATTGATAAATACTATAGCTAGATATCGGTTTTATGAATAACCAAATATACTGTTCAGTCATTGACTTTAGCACACTAATTTAATACAATATCAAAAATAACCTAAATTAGATGATTATCAAAAGTTAATAAAGCAAAACTCTAATTAACGTAAATCTGCTTCTTAGCTGCCGTACTATGACTAAGAAACGATAGCGAAAAACCTATAGTACTTCTTAGTGTGTACTTGAATAACATAGGAAGGCGAGGCATGGATGCCGAGACAGCCTGAGCTGAGGCAGGATGCCGAATCGAAGGCGTTTCCGTACCATTTGGATAACCTAATATGTACACACATAGAAGTACTTAGGTGTGTAGCGTGTTTTCGTGTCATAGTACGGTAGCTAAGAAGCTATTACACATGTACACAGAGTTTTGCTCTCAATACCTAATAAACACAAGTACATCAATGACTTTCAATGAATAAATATCCCCTATACAAAAATGCAAGGAGGTTCAAAGGATGGAGAAAACATTACTAGAGAAGTTACAAGAAGGTACTATCCTTATGGATGGCGCCATGGGTACATACTATGCAAAGAAGAACGGGGACTCCAATGAGATGGCGGAGTGGGCCAATAAGAATAATCCAGAACTTATCGTTACTATCCATAAAGAGTACATGGAAGCTGGAGCTTCTATCATTCGAACGAATACCTTTGCAATAAATTCAGTTGTTATGGAAATAGATGAGAAGGAACAAAGGGAACTAATTAAGAAAGGGTATCAGTTAGCAAAACAAGCAGTGAAAGAATTCGAACAAGAAAATAATTCTTCCGTATATATAGCTGCAGATATCGGACCAATACCAATCCATGGAGAAAGTACGGGGGAGGAAATCGTAGAAGAATATAAGAGAATATGCGAGACATTCTTAGAAGAAGGCGCAGATATTTTCTTGTTTGAAACATTTCCACAAGTTAACATCTTAAGAGAGGTTGTATCCTATATCAAAGCCACTAAACCAGATGCCTTTATTATTACGAATTTCTGCGTAAATAAGAACGGTTATACAGTAGCTGGTATCCATGGCAATAAACTTCTGAAAGAAATATCGGATATAGAAGAAATCGATATATGCGGCTTTAATTGTGGGATTGGTTCTGGACATATGTATCAGTTTTTGCAGTCAGTACAGTTTCCAACGAATAAAAAGATTGCAGTATTACCCAATGCAGGCTATCCAGAGCAGATGTATAGTAGAATGATATTTAATAATAATATCAGATACTTTGCAGAAAATATGAGTAAGATTCAGCAACTAGGAATATCCATAATAGGTGGCTGTTGTGGTACAACACCTGAGTATATTAAAGCATTGTCTAATGTAAGTAATAGTAATCAAGTTCATAATGGACAGGTAGAAGTAATACAAAGAGATATTCAATCTAAACCTAATAGCAAAGTAGATAAGAATAAGGAAGATAAGAATAAAGAAAATGAGACGAAGCCCATTTCTAGATTTGATAAGGAACTAGAAACTAGAATACATAAGCAGGAAACGTTTCTAGAACGTCTAGAGTCAGGGAAGAAAGTTATCGCTATTGAATTAGATCCTCCATATGATAACAACGATGAGAAGCTTATGAATAGCGTGGAAGCACTTAAGAATACCTCAGCTGATATAATCACCATAGCAGATTCACCAATGGGAAGAAGTCGTGTGGATTCGTTATTAATGAGTTTGAAGATTGCAGCAAAACATGAAGTCCCTGTTATGCCTCATGTTTGTTGTAGAGATAAAAATATGATAGCGATGCGCTCAACATTACTTGGAGCTTATGTGAATGGAATTCGTAATCTTCTTGTGGTTACAGGAGATCCAGTACCAAGTGAGCAACGTTTATCTACAACCAATGTATTTGACTATAACTCCATTCATCTTATGCAGTTTATCAAGCAGATGAATGAGGAACATTTTGCTGATGATCCAATTCAATATGGTGGGGCTCTTAATCCAGGGCTTGGAAGAGTTGATAAGATTGTGGAACGGATGGAACGTAAGATAGAAGCTGGTGCAAAGTATTTTTTGACACAGCCAATATATGACGAAGAAACAATTGAGAAAATTCATTATATCAAGGAGCATGTAGATACTAAGATATTATGTGGAATTATGCCATTCGTAAGTTATAACAATGCTAATTTTATTAAGAATGAGTTTTCTGGAATTCGTGTTCCAGATGAGATTGTTTTACGATATTCAAAAGAAATGGATAAGGAAGAAGCTGAAAATGTAGGAGCTTGTCTTGGTAAAGAATTAGTGAAGAAGTTAGAACCGTATGCAGACGGTTATTACATTATGCTTCCATTCAATCGCGTCTCCATGTTTGAGAAGATGAATCTGCAACTTTAATATATTATTATGGTACAGAGGTTAAGTGACTAAGCTATCTTATTTGTGATATGATAATTCTGAGAACCTATACAACTGTATAGTTACGAAGAATAGGATAAAGTACTATGGAAATCCTAGTATAAATGTAACTAGCATAGTTAAGCTAGAAACTTAGAAAGACAAGGTAAGATAGAATGGATGTAAGTATTTTTGAAGTTGTGGGACCAATTATGATTGGACCATCTAGTTCCCACACAGCAGGTGCTGCGAAGTTAGCACGTATTGCAAGAAATCTTGTGAATCAACCATTTAAGAAGGTAACATTCGGTTTACATGGTTCATTTGCAATGACTTATAAAGGGCACGGTACAGATCGTGCGTTAGTTGCAGGAGTTCTTGGACTATATGAAGATGATGAAGCTTTGGCAGACTCATTTAATTTAGCGAAACAGCAAGGATTAGAATACGAATTTTATCCGATTAATTTAGAGAATGTACATGAGAATACAGTGAAGATTACATTTATATTAGAAGATGGATCTGAGTATTATGTAATTGGTTCTTCTATTGGTGGCGGTCAGATTTTAATCACGAATATTAATGGTTTTAAAACAGAGTTTACTGCGCAATATAGTACAATCATGATTGATCATTATGATAAAAAGGGTATTATTAGTGAGGTATCAGCTATTTTGGCAAATAACCACATTAATATAGCTACTATGCGTCTTAGTCGTAATGCAAGAGGAGAAGAAGCTTTCTGTGTTATCGAAACAGACGATGTGATTGCGCATCATGTAAAAGAATCGATAGAAGAATTAGAAAATATTATTCAAGTACAAGTTATTAATGTTACTGATTAGTAGCAGATTGGAGTAAGAATGTATCATAATTTACAAGAACTTCTGGACATAGCAATGGAGCGTAAAACTCCACTATGGAAGATTATATTAGAAAATGAAATGAAATTATCACAGATGACAGAGGAAGAAGTATTTGCAAACTTAAGTCGCAGACTCAAAGTAATGGAAGCTTCTGCTCATAAAGCAATGAATCAAAATCTGCATGTGGAAGGTAGTCTTATTAATGGCTTAGCATATTCTCAAAATCAGTATGCAAAGCAAGGAAACACATTAAGCGGCGAGTTAATCAATCATGTAATGGCATTAGCCCTATCTTCTAGTGAAGTTAATGTGGCTATGGGTAAGATTTGTGCGGCGCCAACAGCAGGATCTTGTGGAATCCTACCAGCTGTTTTAATAGGTGTAAAGGAAGTTAAAAATCTATCTGAGAGAGAGGTTTTACAAGGTCTATTAACAGCTTCGGGCGTAGGGGCAATTGTTGTGAAGAATGCTACCGTATCTGGAGCAGAAGGTGGATGTCAGGCAGAATGCGGTGTTGCGGCAGCTATGGCAGCGGCAGCAGCAGTAGAGATGTCTGGTGGTGATGCACAGATGGCTATCGACGCATTTTCATTAGTAATCATCAACGTTATGGGGCTTGTATGTGACCCGATAGCAGGCCTAGTGCAAGTTCCATGTGCACAGCGTAACGCATCACAAGCGGTAAATGCTATCATATGTGCGGATATGGCTTTAGCAGGTATGAAATGTATCGTACCAGCGGATGAAGTCGTAGAAGCGATGTATAGAGTAGGAAAGCAGCTTCCTTCTGAGCTAAAAGAAACTGCATTAGGTGGTCTTGCGGCTTCAAAAACAGCAAAGAGGATACAAGAAGATATATTTGGTAGGTAGTATTATTATTCAGGTCAACCAGCAACTAGATATTAGGGAGGATATATTATGAACAATACGGATTTTCTTAAGCTATGTAATTCAAAAATTGTATTACTTGATGGGGCAACAGGTAGTAATCTTCAAAAGGCAGGTATGCAGGTGGGGGTATCTCCAGAAGATTGGATTCTTAAAAATCCAGATGCTTTAGTTAACTTACAGAAGGAATATGTATTAGCTGGTACGGATATCCTCTATAGTCCAACATTCACAGCTAACCGTATCAAACTGGAAGAATACGGATTAGCAGATAAGATTGAAAGTATGAACGCTGAGCTTGTTGGTTTATCAAAAAAGGCAATTCAATTAGCTAAGGAAGAAAATCCGGAACTAAAAGATAAGAATATTTATGTTGCTGGGGATCTTACCATGACTGGTGAGCAATTATATCCAGTTGGTAAGCTTATGTTTGAAGAACTTGTCGATATTTATAAGGAACAAATTAACTGTTTGATCGCAGGAGGGGTAGATTTATTAGTTGTAGAAACAATGATGAGTCTTCAAGAGTGTAGGGCAGCATTAATTGCAGCAAAAGAAATCTGTGACCTTCCTGTTATGGTAACTATGACGTTCAATGAAGACGGACGAACGATGTATGGAACAGATGCAAAGACAGCGGTGACTGTATTACAGAGTCTAGGTGCAGCAGCAGTAGGTGTAAACTGTTCTACAGGTCCAGACCAGATGAGAGATGTGGTTATGACCATGAGAAGATATACAAGTGTTCCGATCATTGCAAAGCCAAATGCAGGTTTGCCAATTCTTATAGATGGGGAAACCGTATTCAATCTTGGACCACAGGAATTCGCTTTACAAGTCAAAGGACTTGTTATGGACGGTGCAACAATTGTCGGTGGTTGTTGTGGTACTACACCAGAATATATTATCAAGTTAGCAGAGCAGGTGAAGGATATAACACCGAATCTGTCCTACAACCCTAAAATTCGCTCTATAACAACAGAGCGAAAAACCGTAGAGATTGATTTGAATGGGAATTTCTTAATTGTTGGAGAACGTATTAATCCAACAGGTAAGAAGGAGCTTCAAGCTGAATTAAGAGAAGGTAAACTTGATTTAGTAACATCAATGGCAGAGGAGCAAGAAGAGAATGGTGCTTCCATATTAGATGTAAACATGGGTATGAATGGAATCGATGAGAAAGAGACAATGCTATCGGTGGTTTATGAACTGACTCAGGCTGTTAATCTACCATTATGTATTGATTCAAGTCATGTTAGTGTGATTGAAGCAGCCCTTCGAATCTATCCAGGACGTGCTTTGATTAATTCTATTTCTTTGGAGAAAGAAAAGTTTGAGAAGTTAATTCCAATTGCTAAGAAATACGGGGCAATGTTTATCTTACTTCCTTTGTCAGATAAAGGGTTACCAAAGGACATTGATGAGAAGAAACAAATTATTGACACCATAACAAAAGAAGCATACTCACAGGGATTAACCAAAGAAGATATTATTGTAGATGGTCTTGTTAATACAATTGGAGCGAATAAACTAGCAGCTATTGAGACACTAGAAACTATAAGGTATTGTAAGGAAGAATTAGAATTAGCTACAATCGTTGGTTTATCGAACATATCATTTGGTCTTCCTGAAAGACAATTCGTAAACAGTACCTTCTTAGCAGTAGCAATACACGAAGGTCTTACAATGGCAATTGCAAACCCTTCTCAAGATTTGCTTGTAAATACTGCATTTGCTACAGATCTGTTATGTAATAAAGAAGAGGCCGACTTACGTTATATCAATCGTGTAACAAGTAGACCAATGACAATTACGAGTACAGTTGCTAATGCAACGAATATTAGAAAGTCTACTGGTAATGGAACATCAGCTTCAGGTTCTTCTACAAGTGAAACTAGAAATAAAGATGAGAATAATAATGGACAATCCACCAATGAATCCATTATCTACACAGATGTAATCAAAGGAAATCGTAAGAGTATACTAGATCATGTTAAGGAAACTCTTGCAGCAGGAGAACAACCTGCCTCCATCGTGGATACTATGCTGATACCAGCAATCAACCAAGTAGGGGATTTATTTGACAAACAGATATATTTCTTGCCACAATTAATTGGTAGTGCAGAAACTATGAAAATGGCTATTGATTATCTAGAGCCAATGTTACAAATTGATCAAACGGATAAGAAACTTGGAACTATCGTTATAGCAACTGTTCAAGGAGATATTCATGATATCGGTAAGAACCTTGTGGCTTTAATGCTGAAAAACTATGGTTTTGATGTAATCGATCTTGGAAAAGATGTATCATGTAGTAAGATAATCGAAACTGCCAAAGAAAAGGATGCTGATATTATAGCACTGTCAGCTCTTATGACAACAACTATGTTAGAGATGAAGAACGTAGTAAAAGCCAACAAGGAAGCTGGATTAAGAGCCAAAGTAATCATTGGAGGTGCCGTAATCACACAAAGCTATGCTGATGAAATCGAAGCAGATGGATATTCTACCGATGCACAGGATGCGGTTAGATTAGTGAAGAGATTATTGGCTGTGTAAAGGATGTAGGTATAAAGCAACTGTGTTGTTACATGCCATGAAGGGGGAAGGACCGATGACTTTACAGCAATTACGATATGCAGTAGCAGTAGCAGAACATTGTTCAATGAGTGAAGCTGCTAAGGTGCTATTTATATCTCAACCTTCCCTCTCTAATGCGATTAAAGAATTAGAGAGGGAAGTAGGAATTAATATATTTACCCGAACAAACAAGGGTATTACGGTATCTTCAGAAGGAGCGGAATTCTTAGGCTATGCAAGGCAAGTTATGGAACAAGCTTCGTTATTAGAAGAGAAATATATGGGGGTAACGCCTAGAAAGGTAAAGTTTAGTGTATCTACACAACATTATTCTTTTGCGGTTAATGCCTTTGTTGATTTGATTAAGGAATATGGACTTGATAAGTATGATTTTCAGTTAAGGGAAACGCGAACCTACGAGATAATTGAAGATGTTAATAATATGAGTAGTGAAATAGGAATTCTGTATTTAAATGATTTTAATTATAAGGTTATTCATAAATTATTGAAGGAAAAGGAATTAGAATTCAATGAACTATTCAAAGTAAACCCCCATGTTTTTATCAGTAAGGGGAATCCACTTTCTAAAAAGGATAAAGTAACGTTAGAAGATTTGGTAGAATGTCCATATCTATCTTTTGAGCAGGGAAATTATAATTCCTTCTATTTCTCAGAAGAGATATTAAGCGCGTTAAGCCATAAGAAATCCATAAAGGTAAGTGATCGCGCAACACTTTTCAATCTCCTTATTGGTCTAAATGGATATACAATAAGCACTGGTATAATTAGTGAAGAATTAAACGGTGAGAATATTGTTGCGGTGCCATTAGATGTGAAGGATGAGGAGATGCGGGTTGGCTATATTGTACATAAAGAGGTAACGTTAAGTAGACTTGGTCAAATTTATATTGATAAATTAAGAGATGCGGTCGGGGAGTCTACTCCAAATTAAACAGAGTTTTAATTAAAGTAATGGATATAGCTTGTTATAGAGAAGAACTATAACAAGCTATATTTTTTTGGAACACCCAGGCTGTTGCTCAAAATATTATCAACAGTTTTTTCGCCCCATTAAGCAACGTAATGCAACATCAAAAAAACAACCTTTACCGAGCTGTTTGGTCAGCTGCGGATACGAAGTGTCCGCAAACTGACAAACTGCGAATAAAGGTTGTTTTTGTTGCTGGTGTGTGAGTTGCTTAATGGGGCGAAAAAACGATCCACAACCCCACAGCAACAGCCGTCCGATTTATTTCGTCAGCTCAAGAAACTCATCAATTTCATCGGAATAGCTTTGTAAGCTTTGTCTCCAGAAATCTGGTTTTGTTAAGTCAATGTCAGCCATCTTAGCTACATCTTCAACACTGCTTACAGTTGTAGCTTTTAGTAATGCACGGTATTTAGGTACGAAATCTTTGCCTTCTTTTTGATACATAGAATATAAACCACGGGAAAAGAGTCCGCCGAATGCATATGGGAAGTTGTAGAAGCTTAGAGATTCTGAATAATAATGACCCTTGTTAATCCACATATAAGGATGTAGAGTAGCTTCTTCTAAGGAATCTCCAAATGCTTGTTTTTGTGCATCTAACATAATCTTTTCTAAATCGGCGCTAAATAAGAATTCATCTTTACGTCTTTCAAATACAGCACTTTCGAATAAGAAACGTGAGTAGATATCACAGATAATCTGAGTTACATCCTGTAATTGGTTTTCAATAAGAACTAATCTGTCCTTACCTGTTGCTTCATGAATGGCAGCATCCATAATAACATTCTCATTAAATGTAGATGCAGTTTCTGCAACTGGCATAGAGTAATCTAAGTTAAGTGGACGATGCTCTTGAATCTGTAAGCCATGGTATGCATGACCAAGTTCGTGAGCTAATGTTACCACGTCACCAAAAGCACCGTCAAAGTTTGATAATACACGGCTTTGTTTGATGAATGGAAGGTTAGCACAGAAAGCACCACCAACTTTACCTTTACGTGGGAAGAAATCAATCCAACTGTTATCGAAGGCTTCTTCAACCATATCAGCAAGATCATCAGCAAAGTTTCTAAAATGTTTTAGAAGATATTCTTTTGCTGATTCTGGTGTATATTCCACATGATTTTCACCAAGTGGAGCGAATAATTCATACCAAGGAAGACCATTTTCATAACCAAGAATAGTAGCTTTTCTCTTCAGATATTCATGGAATTTAGGCATGTACTCTTTCATAGCAGTTAGCATGGCATCAAGTGTTTCCTGAGACATAGAAGCTTGTCTTAATGTCATTGCAAGAGGAGACTCATATCCACGAAGCTCTGCTATTGTATTTACCTGTGATTTGATGTTATTTAATGAGAAGCTAACCGCATCTTTAATCTTATCATAGCAAGCAATTTCTGCTTCATAAGCAGACTTACGTACATCTTTATCCTTGCTATACGCAAGATTACGAATGGATGAAAGTGTTGTTTTTTCACCGTTATAGTCTACTTCAACTGTAGATGTTAGGTATTGTTGTAAGGAACTCCAAGCTGCTCCTGCAGATAAATTAAGTTTCGAAATTACTTCTTCTACATCATCACTAAGTGTATGAGATGCACGGTCTTTTAACTCTTTAAAATAGAATGTATAATCTTTTAATGATTCATCAGAAGCAACAATATTTTCAAGATTAGCTATGTTAGCAATGTATTTATCTATTTTAGCAGAGTCTTTTGAAGTTTTACTAATCTTTAATTGAATACGATTCAAATAAGAAGTAGTTTCGCCATTTGTTGTATCCGTACTTTCTCTAAGTTCTGTATAGGAATACAATTTAGTAATTAGTAATGAGAACTCCTCCATCAATTCAATATAAGAAGTAACCGTATCTTTATCGGATCCTTTGCCAAGATTTTCAGCAAATGTATGAATTTTGTTAATAAGTGTATCGACTTTACCTAGGTCCTGTTGATAAGCAGGATCATCATATCCTTTGTAAAGGACATCTAGTGACCATTCTGTATTCATAATTCCCTTCTTTCTCAAGTTCTGTATAACTTGTGTGTAAGTATTTAGTATTGACCAATAACAATTGCACTATGTAATAGGTATATTTAGTAGCATGTTCTTACATGTTATAGGGCGATTATAGCAATGAAAACTTTAATAGTCAATGGACTTTCTTATATAGCAGGTATAAGTAATAGGGGAAGACATTTCTATGAAAACAAAAATAATTCATATTGTCAGTAAATTAGTTGTGTGATAAGATTATTGACAAAAGGTCAAGTTATAATCACAGAAAGGGAATATACATGGACAAGTCAAAATTGTCAGTTGATATAATAATTCCAACGTACCATCCAGATGACCAATTTTATAAATTGTTAGGAAGGTTATTAAATCAAACAGTGAAAACCTTTGATAAGATGGATGAATCGGATGAAGAATATTTAAATAAAATATTTATATTTAATACTGAAGAAAAGTTTTTTGATAATGAGAAGTTTCAAAAGGTGTGCCAAGGTAGTAATCAAGTAGAGGTTAGACATATTACAAAACAAGAGTTTGACCATGGAGGAACAAGAAATTTTGGAGCTAGCTTATCTACAGCAGATATTATTATGTTTATGACTCAAGATGCCATGCCGGAAGATGATACCTTGATTGAGAATCTCATTAAGCCACTTAAGGAAGAGAAAGTAGCAGTAACTTATGCAAGACAACTTCCTAATGAGCAAGCTGGAGAGATTGAGAGATATACTAGAGAATTTAATTATCCAGGTACAAGCATTTATAAGAGTAAGAAGGATATAGAGAAGTTAGGTATTAAGACATATTTCTGCTCTAATGTGTGTTGTGCATATAAGCGTGAGATTTATATGAAGTTAGGTGGATTCGTTACGCAAACTATATTTAATGAGGATATGATTTTTGCCTCTAAAGTAATTCAAAATGGATACACGGTAGCCTATGCTTCCGATGCGAGGGTGATCCATTCTCATAAATATACGTATCGTCAGCAATTTACTCGTAATTTTGATTTAGGAGTTTCTCAAAGACAGTATAGAGAAATATTTGAGAATATAAAATCAGAATCAGAAGGAATTGCTCTTGTTAAAAAGACTGCAAAACATCTGATAAAGAAGGGAAAGTTCTATTTAATTCCTGATTTAATAATGCAGAGTGGTTTTAAGTTCCTGGGCTATAAAGCAGGTTTACGATATGAAAAACTATCGAATAAAACAATAAGAAGATTTAGTATGAACAAGTCTTATTGGGATAAGTGTGAAAAAAAAGCAGGAAATTAGAAGGGCGGTACAATATGGTTGAGATAATAATGGCAGCATACGATGGAGAAAAGTATATAAAGCAGCAGATTGAATCAATCATGAAGAACACATATGAAGATAAGCATCTGGTAATATATGATGATACAAAGGGAGAACAGACTTCGACTGCTATGACAGATATCCTAGATTCTATGAGGGAAAAATACGGTGATAAAATTACGTATAGGAAAAACACCGAAAATAAAGGCTGTACTAGGAATTTCTTAGAAGGATTACAAGATAGTTTTGCAGAATATATTATGTTTAGTGATCAAGATGATTACTGGAATAAGGATAAAATTGAACTAACCTTAGGGAAGATGAAAGAGCTTGAGAATATATATGGTAAGGATACACCTTTGGTAGTATTTACGGATGCAACAGTAGTAGACTCGTCACTTAACTTAATTCATCTTTCTTTCCATCAATCGAATCATCTGAGAACGAATAAACTAGATTTAGCTCATCTTCTTATGGAGAATAAGCTGATTGGCTGTACTATGATGATGAATCAAGCGTTAAAGGATAAAATCATTGCGATTCCCAAGAATGCAAGAGTTCATGATTGGTGGATTGCACTAGTTGCGTCTGCTTTTGGTAAAATTGGATATCTAGAAAATGCTACAATTTTATATCGCCAACATGAGGATAATGTAATCGGACATCAGGAATATGGCTCGTATATTAAGAGACGTTTGGCAAATCTTAAATCTCAAAGAGAAGTGATTTATGACAACATGAGACAGGCGGAAGAATTCTTAGAAATGTATCACACGTATCTAACAAAACAACAAAATATGCTGATTAGACGTTTTGCTACACTAAAAGATAGAAATTGGTTTTATCGTAGATATGCAATATTACGATATGGCTATAAAAAATCAGGTTTAC
Source organism: Anaerosporobacter sp. (assembly GCF_965301125.1). NCBI lineage: Bacteria > Bacillati > Bacillota > Clostridia > Lachnospirales > Lachnospiraceae > Anaerosporobacter > Anaerosporobacter sp. The sequence continues at coordinate 32,665 of NZ_CBDLAM010000008.1, forward strand.
CGAGGAATATAGGCTTATTTCTTGTAATTTAATGGATAATAATAAAATAACATGTAACAGGGGGAAATTACATGACTAGAAAGCAAAGAAAAAGATTTGTTCGTAAATTTACTTTCATATTCTTGCTGCTCTTGTCTGCAACAACAGGATTTCTACTAGCAGAGGCTAAGATAAAGGTATATGGAGTATTAGACGGATTAAATAGAGAAAGTGGAGAATCCTTATCTGAGGTTGATTTAGAGGATGTTGATTTAGTAGAGGATGACAGAATTATTAATATTCTGTTAGTGGGAAGTGATAAGAGAGCAACTTGGACTGAAACAGGTCGTTCTGATTCTGCAATGATTGCCACTTTGGATTTAAAACATAAGAGGTTGAAATTAACCTCATTAATGAGAGATATGTACGTAACAATACCGGGATACGGAGAAAATCGTTTTAATGCTGCGTATTCTTTTGGTGGAGTAAGTTTAATGTATGAGACGATAGCTAGTAATTTTGGTATACGATTAGACGGATATGCTATAGTTGATTTTTCTGCATTTAAGAAAGTAATCGATACAATAGGTGGGGTCAAAATTACATTAACTGATGATGAATATGAGTATTTGACAACAGCCTATAAGAAGGGCTCTGTACTAGATTTAAAACCAGGAACTAATATTATGAACGGTACACAAGCACTGGCATATTCAAGAATACGTCAGGATGACCAAGGGGATTTTGGTAGAACGGAAAGACAAAGAAAAGTGTTACAAGCAATATTTACAGAGGCTAAAGCTATGTCATTATCGGAATTAATTTCGTTGGCAGAAGAATTAATGCCTTGTGTATCAACGGATTTATCTAATGATCAGATTATGTCTTACATGGAATCTGTTCTAATGCTTGGTACAACGGAAATTGACCAGATGAGAATTCCAGTTGATAATTCTTACGAACAACAAAGAATTAATAAAAAGGCTGTTTTGGTTCCGGATATGGAAACTAATGTGAACGCACTACAGGATTTCATCTATAATTATGATGGGAATTAGGTAGGGAGGCAAAACTCTTGTTAGGTTTGATAGCTTCTTAGCTAACACACTATGACACAAAACACGCTACGCATCTAAGTACTTCGCTATCGTTTCTTAGTCATAGTGTGTTAGCTAAGAAGCAGTTCAAGGTATTGAGAGTTTTGCTGGTTATCTAATTGTCGAAGTTGTAATTATAGAGTGGTGTAGTAAGATAGAAAAACAAAAAAAGAAAACATGGAACCACGAAAACAAAATTAATATATAAGACAAAAACAATAGGATTAATGAGATATGTAGAATATCAGACAAACAACAAGTTGATGAAATAAGAGATAAATACAATCTCAAACAAAACAATATATTAAAGAAATAAGATAAATATAAAAAAAGAAAAACAAAAAAAAAAGAACAAAAAAAGACATAAACTAGAATTAAGGCAAATTATTCATAATGGGGAATTAAATTGAAAGAAAAATGGTTTTTAAAAAATAAAAAGGAAGACTTTATTAGGATTGCGAACGAGCATCACATTAGTGAAGTGTTAGCAAGATTATTAGTGAATAGAGGCCTTGTTGATAGCGAGGATATTAATGTATATTTACATTCTAGTACTGATACCATGCATAATCCGCATCTACTAAAAGATGTTGATTATGCATGTGACATTTTGGTAGAGAAGATTAGTAAGGATACTCGTATTCGTATTGTGGGCGATTACGATGTTGATGGTGTTGTTTCTACTTTCTTGTTATATACAGCCCTTACGCGTGTTGGTGCCAACGTTGATTATGAGATACCAGAGCGTATGAAAGATGGGTATGGGATTAATATTAATATTATTAAAGCGGCTAAGGAAGATGGTATAGATACCATTATTACTTGCGATAATGGTATTGCAGCCATTGAACAGGTTCGTTTTGCCAAAGAGATAGGCATGACAGTCATTGTTACGGACCACCATGATATTCCATTTGTTGAGGAAGATGAGGGAAGGACAGAAGTTTTACCACCTGCCGATGCGGTTGTCAATCCAAAACAGCATGATTGCAACTATCCGTTTCCATCTATATGCGGGGCAGTTGTAGCATTTAAGTTGATCGAAGTCTTATATGAAAGATTTAGTATAGATAGAGAAGAGTCAAAGAAACTACTAGCTTATGCTGCCATTGCGACGGTATGTGATGTTATGGATTTGGTGAATGAGAATCGTGTTATCGTTAAATATGGTTTGAATTTATTAAGAAATACTGATAACAAAGGATTAGAAGCTTTGATGGAGCTTCATCAGATCAATACATTTAAGTTATCCGCTTACCATCTTGGATTTATTATTGGTCCTTGTTTGAATGCTTCTGGTCGTCTTGAAACCGCTAAGATTGGCTTATCTTTATTATTAGAGCAAGACGGGGATAAGGCAAGAAAGGTTGCTACTCAGCTAAAAGAACTGAATGATAAGCGTAAGGATATGACAGCCAGAGGGCTTGAACAAGCGATTGAGATAATTGAGACAACTGATTTAATTAATCACAAGGTATTAGTAGTGTATTTACCAGATTGTCATGAAAGTTTGGCGGGTATTATTGCGGGAAGAATTCGTGAGAGATATCATAAGCCGGCCATTGTATTAACAAAGGCGCATGAAGGTGTGAAAGGTTCGGCACGTTCTATAGAACAATACAATATGTTTGAAGAGCTAACGAAATGTAAAGAATATTTAGATAAATTTGGTGGCCATCCAATGGCAGCGGGATTATCCTTAAAAGAAGAGAATGTGGAACCATTACGTGAAGCATTAAACGAAAGAACAGTACTTACAGAGGAGGATTTTATTAATAAGATTTCTATTGATGTATTGATGCCTCTTGGTTATGTAAGAGAAGAACTTGTGGAAGAATTAGAATTACTTGAGCCATTTGGAAAAGGCAATGAAAAACCCGTATTTGCAGAGAAGAATCTATCCATAATGAAAGCAGATATCTTAGGGAAGAATCGTAATACATTGAAACTAAAAGTAGAGAACCAATACGGTAAGAAAATGGATGCGTTGTATTTTAATCAAGTTGATGAATTTAATGAATATCTTGTTGGCAAATATGGTAATAATGAAGTAGATAAGATATATAAGGGTATTCCGAATGAAATCAGGATATCTGTGGTGTATTATCCGAATATTAATGAATACAATGGTATGAAAACTCCACAAATTATCATACAAGGAATTCAATAAACAGATAGATGATAGGAAATGTTTTGGGCTTGTCAACAAGAATTGACAGTGCTATAATAATATATTGTTGAAAAGAACGTGTTTGTGATAAATGGAGGAACATTAATGAAAAAATTAGAAGATTACGTAGTAAGTATTAACGACTTCCCTGAGGAAGGAATTATCTTTAGAGATGTAACAAGTGTATTACAAGATCGTGATGGACTTAAATTAGCAATCGATTCTATTATGGAAGAATTAAAAGATATAGATTTTGATGTTGTAATTGGACCAGAATCGAGAGGATTTATCTTTGGTGTTCCTGTTGCGTATAATATGAACAAAGCATTTGTACCAGTTAGAAAGAAAGGTAAATTACCTAGAGAAACTGTAGAGATGGAATATGATCTTGAATATGGATCAGCTATTATTGAACTTCACAAAGATTCAATTAAACCAGGACAAAAAGTTGTTATCATTGATGATTTAATTGCTACAGGTGGTACAATTGAAGCTATCGTTAAGTTAGTAGAACAATTAGGTGGAGAAGTTGTTCGTATTGCTTTCTTAATGGAATTAGAAGGTTTAGAAGGAAGAAAGAAATTAGAAGGATATGATGTAGTATCTGTAATCAAATACGAAGGCAAATAAGATTGCCAAGTTGAAGATACCTACCAAAGAAGTGAGCTACGGCTCACTTTTTTAGTAATGCATGACATTATTCTATTATTTTATTGATTTTTTAGACTCTTTTCTTTATAATTATTTAACATAAAAGATTAGTAAAGGTGACAAATAGTATTAGTTACGTAACTATAAATAATCTGACGCAAGAATAGGTGGTGATTTCATGGATAGTAAACAACAACAAGAGGATATAAATATTGTGAGTGATGATTTCTCTGATATTACAGCTCCAGCAGATTTTACAGCACCAGAGGTATTGTATAATAAATTAATTGACACAATACGTGGTTATCACCCATCTGCGGACATTTCCATGATTGAAAAGGCCTATAACTTGGCCTATAACGCACATAAAGACCAAAAGAGAAAATCTGGAGAACCATATATAATTCATCCATTGTGTGTAGCAATCATATTAGCAGAGTTAGAACTTGATAAAGAAACAATAGTTGCGGGGATCCTTCATGATGTGGTTGAGGATACTGTATTAACAACAGAACAGATTACAGAACTATTTAGCGAAGAAGTTGCGTTATTAGTAGATGGCGTTACGAAACTGACACAGCTTAATTATTCGAAAGATAAAGTAGAGATACAAGCAGAGAATCTGCGTAAGATGTTCCTTGCTATGGCAAAGGATATTCGAGTTATTTTAATTAAGTTAGCGGACCGTTTGCATAATATGCGTACGCTACAATATATGAAGCCTGAGAAGCAAAGAGAAAAAGCACGTGAAACCATGGATATCTATGCTCCGATTGCTCAAAGACTTGGTATATCCAAGATTAAAGTAGAGTTAGATGATTTGTCCTTAAAATACTTAGAGCCAGAAGTATATCAAGGATTGATTCAAAAGATTGCTACTAAGAAGAGCGAGAGAGAATCATTCATACAGTCCATTGTAACTCAAGTTAAAAATCATATTCATACTGCGAATATAGAAGCGAAGATTGATGGTCGTGTAAAACATTTCTTCAGTATCTATAAGAAGATGGTGAATCAGAATAAGACTTTAGAACAAATCTATGATTTATTTGCAGTTCGTATAGTTGTAGAGTCTGTGAAGGATTGCTATGCAGCACTTGGTGTCATCCATGAGATGTATAAACCAATACCAGGACGCTTCAAGGATTATATAGCAATGCCAAAAGCTAATATGTATCAATCCCTGCATACGACTCTAATTGGACCTGAAGGAAAACCTTTCGAAGTACAGATTCGTACGTATGAGATGCACCGTACTGCTGAATATGGTATCGCTGCCCATTGGAAATACAAAGAAAATCAAGATGGTAAGAATACAAGAGATAATGAAGAAGCAAAATTATCATGGCTTCGTCAAATTCTTGAATGGCAAAGGGAAATGTCAGATAACAAGGAATTTCTTAGCTTATTAAAGAGTGACCTCGACTTATTCTCTGAGAGTGTATATTGCTTCACGCCAACAGGTGATGTTAAGAATTTACCAAATGGTTCTACTCCAATTGATTTTGCTTACAGTATTCATAGTGCTGTAGGTAACAAAATGGTAGGTGCAAGAGTGAATGGTAAACTTGTACCAATTGAATATAAGATACAAAATGGTGATCGTATTGAGATTATAACATCTCAAAATTCCAGAGGACCAAGCCATGACTGGTTAAGTATAGTTAAAAGTACACAAGCAAAGAATAAAATTAATCAGTGGTTCAAAGCGGAATTAAAAGAGGATAATATAAGCCGTGGTAAAGAAATGATTGTTAGTTATTGTAAGAACAAGAATATTGTTTTAAGTGATCTTCTTAAGACAGAATTCATGTCAAAAGCAATGAGAAAATACGGTTTCCGTGATTGGGATAGCGTATATGCAGCAGTTGGCCATGGTGGACTAAAAGAAGGACAGATCGTTAATAAGCTATTAGAAGAATATAAGAAGAAACAAAAGAAAGAGATTACAGATGAGAAAGTTCTTGAAACAATAGCAGAGGTAAAGGATAGTAGACAAACACCAGTTACTAAATCTAAGAATGGTATTGTTGTAGAAGGAATACATGATGTTGCAGTACGTTTTTCTAAGTGTTGTTCTCCAGTACCTGGTGATGAAATTATTGGTTTTGTTACTCGTGGTCGTGGAGTATCAATCCATAGAACTGATTGTATAAATGTTATGAATTTACCTGAAGAAGATCGAGTTAGATTAATAGATGCAGAATGGTCTGTTACAGCGGATAAAGGTTTAAATGAATTATATACTGCAGAGATTAAGATTTATGCAAACAATAGAAACGGTGTGCTTTTAGATGTATCCAAAATTTTTACAGAAAATAAAATCGATGTTACATCAATGACAGTTCGAACTAGTAAGCAAGGAACAGCTACCATTAATGTAGCTTTCGAGATTCATGGTGTTGAACAATTGAAGATTCTGGTAGGAAAGATACGTAATATTGAAAGTGTACTTGATATAGAAAGAACAACGGGTTAAGTTTAGAAAGCGGGTATAAAGCAGATGAAAGTTGGTAAAATGGAGATTTTAACGTGTGTCGTTGGTCCTGTTAGTACGAATTGTTACATTTTAATAAATCAGGGTTCAAAAGAATGTATCGTAGTTGATCCAGGTAACGATGCGCAAGTTCTTGAAGCAAAGATAGAGAAGGGTGGTCTAACACCAGTTGCCATTCTTTTAACACATGGGCATTTTGATCACATATTAGCTGTAAAAGATATTGCAAGTAAATATGCAATTCCTGTGTATGCCAATAAAGAAGAGCAAGAGCTTTTATTAGATGATAGCATGAATCTATCACTTAGTTTTAATGGAGCATCATTCTCCTTTGATGCAAGTGATTATTTACAAGATGGACAAGAGATTATGTTAGCCGGATTTCATATTGAGGCAATTGCTACACCTGGACATACAAAAGGTGGAATGTGCTTTTACTTCAAAGAAGAGAAGGTTTTAGTAACAGGTGATACATTATTCCGAGGAACAGTTGGACGTACAGATTTACCTACTAGTAATATGGGTCAGATTATTCATTCTGTATGTGAAACATTGAAGCCGGTAGTAGATGATGCAATTGTATTACCAGGTCATGGAGAATCTTCAACAATGGGGTATGAGAGAATGAGTAACCCATATCTTAATGATGATTTTTAAGATTGTGCTAGTAGGTGCAGATGGGTGTAGAATATGATGCAAATAAAATTAATTAATATAGATTTTGAATATGATATACAATCGTTAGCTAAGGCATTCTTTCCTAAAGAAGATATCACATTTGATAATCATAATGAAGCAGATAGCGTGTTAGAAGTATCGTATGACAAGAACCAGATAGGTATTTCATTCAGTGAGAATGGAATACCTATCTTATCGAAATCAGATACTGTTCTTGATGATAATCGTAAAAATAAAAAAAATGTGCTGAAGCGATTATTATATAGTGTGTTATCTGAAGTTACAAAGCAGACCTTACAGTGGGGAACTTTAACTGGGATTCGTCCAACTAAGTTAGCTATGGAAAAATTAGAGCATGGTGAATCGCTAGATCAGATCGAGAATTTTATGTATGAACAGTATCTTTGTAGCAAAGAGAAGATAGATCTATGCATGGACATCGTTACAAGAGAACACAGAATACTTAAGGAAATTGACTATAAGAATGGATACAGTATTTATATCGGGATACCATTTTGTCCAAGTACTTGTCTATACTGTTCTTTTGCCTCTTATTCAGTAGAGAGATTTTCACATCTAGTTGATGATTATATAGATGCGTTATTCAAAGAAATTGAATATGCAAAGAACGCTTGTCCGAATAAACGATTGACAACTGTATATCTAGGTGGTGGCACACCAACAACCTTAAATGAAGAACAATTAGAGAGGTTGTTAATTAAGATTCGTGAAGAGTTTGACTTCACACATGTTAAAGAATTTACTGTAGAGGCAGGAAGACCAGATAGCATTACAAGAGATAAACTCCGAATTCTAAAGGAACAAGGAGTTACAAGAATATCTATAAATCCACAGACAATGAAGCAAGAGACGCTTGATTTAATTGGAAGAAAACATACCGTTGATCAAATTAGAGAATCGTTTGCAATAGCCAGAGAAGAAGGTCATGATAATATTAATATGGATATCATTATTGGATTACCTGGCGAGTGCAAAGAAGACGTGGAAGAGACTTTACGTGAAATTGATATCCTTTCACCAGATAGTTTAACTGTTCATACCTTAGCAATAAAACGTGCTGCAAATTTGAATATATATAAAGATCAATATAAAGATATGGAAGCGGAAGATGTTTCTGGTATGCTTGATTTATGTTTTGAATATACAGGAAAATCTGGGTATCAACCATATTATCTATATAGACAGAAGAATATGGCAGAAAATCTTGAGAACATAGGATATGCGAAAGAAGGCAAAGAAGGAATCTACAATATTTTGATAATGGAAGAGAAACAAACGATATTAGCCCTCGGAGCGGGAGCAGCTTCAAAATTTGTTTTCCCTGACGGATATCGAATTGAACGTGCTGAAAATGTTAAGAGTGTGACTGATTATATAGCAAGAATAGATGAAATGATTGCAAGAAAAGAGAAAATTCTTTCTGAGAATGCAGAGTATCTACGCTAATTGTTTTTAGTACGATTTGAGAAAGAGGTGCAAGGAATGGTTGATTTTCTAACGAAAGAAAGTCTTCAGTGTAATGAGGAAATGGCCTACATAGCTAATGAAGATTTTGTTGAGGGAATTAGGCATGGTATTATAGTAAGTAATTTGGCAAAACTTTTATCTAAGAAGTTGAATATGGATGATGACTATTGCTATGAAATGGCTAAAGCTGGTTTATTACATGATATCGGAAAGTTACGTCTTAGTAAGTACCTTTATGGACGTAAAAAGAATGTTTTACAAGTTGAAGAAATGAAATATGTGAGGATGCATTCCCAGTTTAGTTATGATATACTTAGTAGATATGATTTTTCCCCTATGATGTTAGAAGCGATTTACCATCATCATGAGAATTTTGATGGATCAGGATATCCAGATAATCAAAAAGGCTATGATATTCCAAAGGGAGCTAGAATTCTTCGTACTTGTGATGTGTTTGCTGCATTAGTCTCAGATCGTCCTTACCGAGAAGCGTTTGAACTGGAAACTGCAGTTGAGCTAATGATTGATGAAGTTATGAATTTTGA
>NZ_CBDLAM010000008.1:41779-45355 GCF_965301125.1 Anaerosporobacter sp.
AGCATTTCTTGAATTAGTTCACTCACAAGAATTTAAGAAAATAAAGAACCTTATAAAAATAAATAAAGAGAATGAAGATCTAAAATTAATAGTATGAGAAAGTAGTAAACGGATTGAAATAGTAAAGGAGGAGTTACATGATAACACAAAGACCAAAAGGTACCGCAGATTGGTATGGCAGTAATATGCATAAGAGAACATTGATCGAGGGTTTAGCTAGAAAGCTATGTAAAACATACAACATTAAAGAAATAATTACACCAGTATTCGAACATACTGTATTATTTCAACGTGGTGTTGGTGAAACAACAGACGTTGTTCAAAAGGAAATGTATACGTTCGAAGATAAGGGACATAGAAGCATTACCCTTAAACCAGAAGGTACAGCAGGTGCAATTCGTGCATACTTAGAGAATAATCTATATGCTGAAAGTGGTCCAACTAAGTTATTTTATGTAACACCAGCATTCCGTTATGAACAACCACAAAGTGGACGTTTACGTCAACATCATCAATTTGGTGTTGAATTCGTAGGATCAAAAAGTGCATTAGCAGAAGTTGAATTAATTACCTTAATCACTACATTTATACGTGAAATCGGCTTAAAGGATGCAAAATTACACATTAACAGTATAGGATGTGCGAATTGTCGTAAGACATATAATGATGCATTACTAGCTTATCTTGAACAACACAAAGAGAAACTATGTCCAACTTGTAGAGAGAGAATGACAAAGAACCCACTTCGTGTATTAGATTGCAAGGTTCCTACTTGTAAAGAAATCGTAAAAGAAGCTCCAAGAACAATTGAATATCTTGATGATGAATGTCGTGATCATTTTGAAGAATTACAAAGTTTACTTACAGAACTACAAATTCCATATGAAATAGATACTGGAATTGTTCGTGGTCTTGATTATTATACGAAGACAGTATTTGAATTCGTTAATGAAGAAGGATTCACATTATGTGGCGGTGGAAGATACGATAACCTTGTTCATGAAATCGATGAAAAACAGAATATCCCAAGCGTCGGTTTTGGTATGGGTATTGAGAGAATTATCTATTTCCTTGAAAAAGAAGGAGTAGAACTTGAACCAGAAACAGTACCTGCACTATACGTAGGTATTCTTGGTAAAGAAGCAAAAGCTGCAGCATACCGAATCGTTAATAACTTACGTAATGCAGGTGTTGTTGTAGAAACAGATTATATGGACAGAAGTGTTAAGGCACAGATGAAATATGCAAATAAAATTGGTGCTAAGAATACAGTAATCATTGGCGCAGATGAAATTGCTTGTGGCAAAGCAACAATCAAAAATATGGAATCACATGAGCAAGTAGAAGTAGAACTTGATAAAATTGAGGCTTATTTTCTATAGAATCTTTTATTAGAAAATAAATACACTTGCATTTATGGTATAATAAAACTATTATCAAAAGGAATAGTGAATAGGTAATAGTGAAAAAATGGAGGAATACAACATGGCAGAATCAATGCGTGGGTTATCAAGAACTCACAGATGTACAGAAGTATCGAAAGCCAATATCGGTGAGAATGTAACTGTAATGGGCTGGGTACAAAAAAGAAGAAATTTAGGTAGTCTTATATTCGTGGATTTAAGAGACCGTTCGGGACTTCTTCAAATCGTATTTGATGAGAATGATATAGGAACAGACGGATTTGATAAAGCTGGTAAATTAAGAAGTGAATTCGTTATTGCAGTAGTAGGTAAAGTAGAAGCACGTTCAGGTGCTGTTAATGAGAATATGGCAACTGGTGATATTGAAATTCGTGCGACAGAACTTCGTATCTTATCAGAAGCAGAAACTCCTCCATTCCCAATCGAAGAAGAGAGTAACACGAAAGAAGACTTACGTCTTAAATATAGATACCTAGATCTTAGAAGACCAGATCTTCAAAGAAATCTTATTATGAGAAGTAAAGTAGCTACATTAACGAGACAATTCTTAGCAGATGAAGGTTTCCTTGAAATTGAGACTCCGATGCTTACTAAGAGTACACCAGAAGGTGCAAGAGATTACCTTGTTCCTAGCCGTGTTCATCCTGGTAATTTCTATGCATTACCACAGTCTCCACAGTTATTCAAACAATTATTAATGTGTTCTGGATATGACCGTTACTTCCAAATCGTAAAATGTTTCCGTGATGAAGATTTACGTGCTGACCGTCAACCAGAGTTCACACAAATCGATATGGAGTTATCTTTCGTTGACGTTGATGATGTAATCGCAGTAAATGAAAGGTTATTACAGAAATTATTCAAAGAAACTATCGGTATTGATGTTCAATTACCAATCCGTAGAATGACTTATGCAGAAGCTATGGATCGTTTCGGTTCAGATAAACCAGACTTACGTTTTGGAATGGAACTTAAGAATGTATCAGACGTTGTGAAAGACTGCGGATTTGCAGTATTCACAGGTGCTCTTGAAAAGGGTGGATCTGTAAGAGGTATCAATGCAGATGGACAAGGTGCAATGCCTCGTAAGAAGATTGATGCTTTAGTAGAATTTGCGAAAGGATTTGGAGCAAAAGGTCTTGCTTACTTATCAATCAATGAAGATGGAACATACAAGTCTTCATTCGCTAAGTTCATGACAGAAGAGCAATTAACTGCATTAGTAGATGCTATGCAAGGTAAACCAGGGGACTTATTATTATTCGCAGCTGACGAAGATGATATCGTATTCGATGTACTTGGAAACCTACGTCTTGAAATTGCTAGAAATTTAGACTTACTTGATAAGAATGAATACAATTTCTTATGGGTAACAGAGTTCCCATTATTAGAGTATTCAAAAGAGCAAGGAAGATATGTTGCTAAACATCATCCATTTACAATGCCAATGGAAGAAGATCTTGAATTATTAGATACAGACCCTGGTAAAGTAAGAGCGAAGGCTTATGATATCGTATTAAACGGTACAGAAATCGGTGGTGGTAGCGTGAGAATCTTCCAAAATCATGTACAAGAGAAGATGTTCGAAGTACTAGGATTCAGCAAAGAGGATGCATATGATCGTTTTGGATTCTTATTAAATGCATTCAAATATGGTGTACCACCACACGCTGGACTTGCATATGGACTTGATCGTCTTGTTATGCTAATGGCTAAAGAAGATAGTATCCGTGATGTAATTGCATTCCCTAAAGTAAAGGATGCTTCCTGTCTAATGACAGATGCTCCTAATATCGTAGAGGAAAAACAATTAGAGGAACTAGGAATAGAAATTTCAGAAGAAGCAGTGCAAGCGGCAGTTGAATCAACGGAAGAATAGAATCGTTATAATGTAAAAAGGTAGAAAAGAACGCATTGAATTATACAAGCGTTCTTTTCTTCTTTATATAGCTATAATAATTATAATGGAGGTATGTATGAATTTCATAGAATACATAAGGGAAAACAATTTAGTAGTAATACTTATTTATTTGTTAATTATGTATCTTATAGGTTTCTCAAGCATGGGAATTGATAAAAACAAAGCCAAACGTGGCGAGTGGAGAATTCCAGAAAAAACATTATTCCTCATAGCAATGCTAGGAGGAAGTTT
>NZ_CBDLAM010000009.1:0-44738 GCF_965301125.1 Anaerosporobacter sp.
CCTAGGTACACTCGGGACTTTCACCCGTTAGAGTTTGCCCATGTCGGGCAAACCGTAAAAAACCAGAGGTTCTATGATTCATATCACCTCTGGTTATCCAGTCAGTATAAAATATACTTCCATATGACTACTCCTTGTTACTACTAGTAATTCCCCTTAATGATTTATGCCCATCAATACGTTCAAAATACAATATAATCTTCCTTAATGCTTCCTCTACCGTATAATCTACATCAAAGGTGGTAATGGCTAGTCTTTCTAACTGCTTTTGGATATGGAATCCTACTTTTTTGCAGATAACACATCTGCAATCGGATATCAAATCTACTTTTGTGGATGATCCTTGCCCTCTACCACAGCCAGAGCCAGAACCGCAGCTAAATTCTTCTTTTAAATCCTTTTCTTTCTCTTCTTCTAATACTATTTCATTTTTCTTCTCTTCTTCTATTTTTCTTGTATCTATTATCCGATATTCACCATCTGATACTGCAACAATTATAAATTCCTCAGCCGCGCCAAATGTTCTGTCTATGTAGATTCCATCTGAAGATACATAAGCAATCTTATAAGACATACTTTACACCAGTCCTTTCCAGTTAGTTGAATCTTGTTTTAGCAACCGAATAGATGTCCTCTATAAGCTTTAGTCCTCCATCATATCCTACATAATATCCATTCATTACAAGGCGTTCATTGACCGGCCATGATACATTTAGAAAATGAGCATTCGTCTCAGCTGCTACACTCTTCTCCCAATAGCCACCGATAATCAATGGATACCCATGATAATCATGTTCCTTAATTTCCTTATGAATCTTATAACCATCTGTTTCAAATACCACTTCTGCCTTGATGTCATAATTTAATGTTTCAAACTCCTTGGTAATTGCCTCTCGATACGCCTTTGGTGTGTCATCTACAATAAATTGTTTTGCCGGAAACAATCCCAAATCATTCACAAGGAATTTTGTGATACCAAGTGTATACTGGGCATCCCCTACTACTGAAAACTGTTTGGACATAACACGGGTCTCTAGAAACAAATCCGCATATCTTTCAACATAGTAATAGTAATATTTCTCCTTTTCTTTAATTATATTTTCAATCTTTTCTTCCTCTACCCCTGCATATTTGCCAACCTCACGAAGAAATTCACTTGTTTCGTATGCCCCGATTGGTAATGTTTTATAATGAAGATAAGGAATATCGAACTTCTCCTCCATTTTCTTTACATTTTCTAGACCTACCCATGGTGACACTAACAAATTAAATTCAGCTTGCGGAATCTTTTTGACATTTTCAATCCCTCTGTCATAACCAAAGATAGTATTCGGTATCAGACCAAGTTCTGAAATCAATCTTTCCAATTCCCTTAGATTACCATGCCAGAATTCATCCTGATAGGGAACATCTGCCCAAATATTGACCAAACCCTTTATTCTTTCTTCCGATTTTTCTAAAAACTGCTCAATAATAGCATCTACTACCTGTTCATGCCCCTTATAATTATTTCCTTTAAATCCTGCTGTGGAAGCATAAATAACTGGCTTATTAGCATCCCTAAACTCTTCAACAACCTCCTCTGTATTATCACCAACAATTTCCGGAATACAACCTGTTAAAACCACAAATAAATCGGCATCAATAACTTTCAAAGAATTTTTTATTGTAGAACGTAATTTATTAACACCCCCAAATACTACATCCTTTTCATTGATACTGGTACACGGATAGATATTGGGAGAAAAATATCCCGAGTTACCTGATGAACTGGATAACTTCTGCGCACAACCCGGTCCCGAATGTAGTACCGGAATAGCACGACTAATTGCCTGAACTGTTTGCATGGCACTCATAGCACATTTATATCTCTGCTTATCTAATATTTTAGCCATTATTCCTTACCCTCCTCCAAAAAGCTTCCTACATCTTGCTTATACCACCAATCGGTGTATGGCAGTTTTACTCTCTTTGCAAGATTTTGTTCAAAGCTTCTGTTTCTTATGGTATCTAAAACTGTATGGGCAAACTCTAAGGTATGCTTATATCCGAATATCATGTATTCATCAGCAACATATACTGCTGGGGTTCCTTGTTTGATAGCCCAAACAGTAGAACCTGGATGTCGTGACAGATACAAATCCGGCTGATACTTATGCAGGATGTTCATCACCTCATAATTTTGTTGATCTGATACACTTGTTTCAAAATCAATTTTATTCTCCAGAAGATACTCCATAGAAGGCGGTACCTCTCCATTTTCATATTTTTTATCATAATGCCATGCTAACGCCCAAACTACTTCAATACCTAATTCATTTAAGACACGTGACACTTCAAAGGTGTAACCTGGTCCCATTCCAAGGACAGCCTTTAATCCTTTTAGTTCTTTTTTTACTTCTTCAATTTGAGGAAGATAGATGTTTCTCTGTTCTTCTATATACGTCTCTACCAAAGGCTCCTTATGAGCTACTTTACCAATTTCGCGAAGCCAAGTTTCAAAACCATCAATTCCCAAAGGATTAATGGTACGAATATATGGTACCCCGTACTTTTCCTCTAGTCCGTTTCCTAAATAATTTCCTAAAGTTCCACATATACAGGTCGTTGCTACTGCTTCTGATAAATGCTCTAACTCTTCTACCGATGCATTGGCATATAAGAATACTGGGTCTAAATCGAAGTTTTTAAAGATTTCTATAATTTCCTCTCTAGCACTTTCGTAGAAATTCTTAAAATTGATGGTATTTCTCTTTTTCTGTGGTGGTTTTACAATTCCATTTAGTACAGCATGATCAGAGATATCAAAGCCAGTTGCCCAGATACGTGATTTAAATCCCTCACAATGAACTGCAATTACTGGAACATCAATTTCTTCCTGAACCTCTTCTACGATACTGTCAATATCTTCACCAATTATTCCAGTTGCACAGGAGCTACAGACAAAGATTGCTTTTGGCTGATATCTGCGATTTACTTCAAAAATAATGTCTATTAAGGCATCTGTGGAGCCAAAAATGGTATCATTTTCATTCATATCCGTCCCTACATAAACCGAACGATTCTTAATCCCTCTCTTAGCTGCCACTTGATTGGTAACAATATACTGCGAACTGGAGGTGCACGAACATCCAGCAGGTCCATGATGAATTACTGCCACATCCCGAATTCCACCAAGCTGACCCAATGCACAGCTTGACAGACAGGTGCTAGATTGAGAAAAACATCTTGAGCAACCCTTTAAATCGTCACGTTCACTTCTTGTTGCTAAATCACTTAAACTACCTACATATCCTGTTATGGAACCTAATCGACTTTCTCTTGTTCCCAAATTTAATGACATTCTCTATCCCCCCTAATGAATTTTTCAATCGATTGATTAATTTTTCTCATAGATACCTCCACTTTGCTATTTATGTATTACATTAAATATGATAATCATCTACAATATCCATTAATCCAAACTCTAACAAAATTTCTTCCAGTCTTTCTTTCGTCATTGGAGTTGGAATCGTAAAATCTTTATTCTCAATTATCGCTTGTGCTAAATTACGATATTCCTGTGCCTGTTTAGAATCCGGTCGATACTCAATTACTGTTTTTTTATTAATTTCTGCATGCTGCACCACATTATCCCTAGGTACTAAATAGATTAGCTTTGTTCCAAGCTCCTTAGAAAAAGCTCTTAATAAATCTAACTCCCTATCTACATTTCTGCTATTACATATAATTCCTCCAAGTCTTACTCCACCAGCTTTAGCATACCTCTTAATTCCTTTTGAAATATTATTTGCTGCATAAAGTGCCATCATTTCTCCACTTGCAACAATGTAAATTTCTTTTGCCTTTCCTTCCCGGATTGGCATTGCAAAACCACCACAAACAACATCACCTAAAACATCGTAAAATACGTAATCCAAATCATCTGTATACGCACCCAAATTTTCTAACATACTTATGGAGGTGATAATCCCTCGTCCAGCACACCCAACACCTGGCTCCGGTCCACCAGATTCCACACATCTACTCCCTTTATATCCTTCCTTTAGGATTTTATCTAATTCAATATCATCGCCTTCTTGTCTAATCGTATCAAGTACTGTTCTTTGCGCTAAGCCTCCAAGTAATAACCTTGTAGAATCTGCTTTTGGATCACAACCTACAACCATAACCTTTTTCCCTGCCTCAGCTAAACCTGCAGTTAAATTCTGTGTTGTAGTAGATTTGCCAATACCTCCTTTTCCGTAAATTGCTATTTGTCTTAATCCTGCCATTTGTAAAATCTCCTTTTTCTTTCATTTTTCTGCTCTTCAAACTTATAAACCTTACATACACCTCATTTTGATACTATCCATGGGAAAATGTATTCTTTACGGATATTCTTCTCTGATAAATCTGATCACCAAAATCTTTTTCACCTGGGATACCGATTGCATCTGCTCGACATCTCTGACAATGTCTAAATACATCTATATATTTACTAGCCCTTGTTCTGGCTGCATCTATCTCCGCACACAGCGGTTCTTTGCAATCTTTTAGTTCATACTGAGGAATCAGTGGGATAATATTGTATATACTTGCTCCAAGTTCACTAACTGTTTTTGCAATACTTTCAATGTGTTCTCCATTGATTTTTGGAACCAATACAGTATTGACCTTTATGGTGATTCCAGCATCAGCAATCTTTTTTATTCCTCTTAACTGATTTTCGATTAGGATTGTTGCACCCTCCACACCTTCGTATCTTTCCCCATGATAAATAACAAATCTATTAAGCTTTGCTTCGATCTCTGGATCAACCGCATTTACTGTTACTGTTAGCGAATCAATTCCTACTTCTATGATTTCATCTGCTTTTTCATATAACAAAAGACCATTGGTACTCATACATTTTATAAGCTGTGGGAAATGTTCCTTTATTAATCGAAATGTCTCTAATGCATAATCTGTTGCCAAAGTCTCACCCGGTCCTGCTATACCTGCAACTGTTATTTCTGGACACAACTCTAACGCTTTTCTTATTATAGTGAGCGCTTCCTCTGGTTTTAATAACTTACTCGATACTCCTGGTCTTTGCTCCACATCGTTGATAGTTCTGTCACAGAAGCGACAACCAATATTACACCCCGGACTAACCGGAAGGTGAATTCTTCCAGCATGATTCTTATGTCCCCCATAGCAAGGATGGGAATTTTGCAAATCTTTATATGTATTGCTCATGATATTCTCCTCCTCTTTGATTCACAGAACCTTTAATTATAGGAAAATTAAATACTTACCACAAAAAAAGGACAACCTTTGGTTCATAGATAGTTTCTATGATACCTCCAGTTGTCCAGTCAGTCCTTAATTCTATTCACTTTTTCAATCTTTACCACAATTAAACCCACCAACCTTTTTATGGATTGCTACACTAATTTAAATCATCCCTTCTTCTATTACCTAGCTTTTTAGTAGGTTTTATATGAATTACATTATAGTTTATTTTCCATATACTGTCAATGTTTTTTTATACAAATTTTAAAGGTAGAGACTTTTTGTTGTCTCTACCTTTTTGGGTACACTTTTATAAATTCGAATTATACAGGATAAGCCTTACTAGCTGTATCCGCAACTGTTAAATCTACTTTTTCTTTTTGAGCTTTACGATATTTGAAGAAATCAGTAGCTACTTGTGGGAACAATGCGTACGTTAATACATCTTCGTCTTGTTCTTTCCACTGAGCCATCTCTGCTTCAATTGTCTTAAGTTCTGGTTTTAATAAATCCGCTGGACGACAAGTGATTGGTTTCTCATCTCCAATTGCTTTCTTTTGAACTTCTTTGTTAAATGGTTTTACTGTTTGACCATATTCGCCACGAAGAAGTGCTTTTGACTCTTTTGTTACCATCTTGTAACGTTCACCGGATAATACGTTAAGTACCGCTTGTGTACCAACGATTTGGCTTGAAGGAGTTACTAGTGGCGGTTCACCAAAGTCTTTACGTACTCGAGGAATTTCTTTTAAAACATCATAATATTTATCTTCTTGATGAGCATCTTTTAATTGGGATACTAAATTAGATAACATACCACCTGGTACTTGATATAATAATGTTTTGATATCAACACCCATAACTTTTGGATTTAATAATTTACTTTCTAATGCTTCATCTCTAATTGGTCTGAAGTAATCAGCAATTTCAGCTAATAAGTTTTGGTCAAATCCAGGATCATATTCGGTTCCCTTGAAGGTTTCAACCATAACTTCCGTAGCTGGTTGGCTAGTACCCATAGAAAATGGTGACATTGCTGTATCAATAATATCGCATCCAGCCTCAACAGCCTTCATGTAAGTCATTGAAGCTACACCTGAAGTATAGTGAGTATGAAGTTGAATAGGAATTGATGTTGTTGCTTTTAATGCCTCTACTAATTCAGTTGCTTTATATGGAACTAATAAACCAGCCATATCTTTGATACACAAAGAATCAGCTCCCATTTCTTCAATACGTTTTGCCATATCCGTCCAGTAATCTAATGTATAAGCATCACCTAATGTATAAGAAAGAGCAACTTGTGCATGGCCTTTCTCTTTATTCGCTGCTTTCACTGCTGTTTCAAGATTACGAATATCATTCAAACAGTCAAAGATACGGATAATATCAATACCATTTGCAATGGATTTTTGAACAAAATATTCAACCACATCATCTGCATAATGGCGGTATCCTAGGATATTCTGCCCTCTGAATAACATCTGTAATTTTGTATTCTTAAATCCTGCTCTTAACTTTCTAAGTCTTTCCCATGGATCTTCTTTTAAGAAACGAAGAGATGCATCAAATGTAGCTCCACCCCAGCATTCAACGGAATGATAACCAACCTTATCCATCTTTTCAATAATTGGAAGCATCTGCTCTGTTGTCATTCTTGTAGCTATCAAGGATTGATGCGCATCACGTAATATAGTCTCGGTAATCTTAACCGGTCTCTTCACTTGTTCTGACATTTTACTACCTCCTATAATATAGTCTATTTCACACCGAATATTGCCATAAATGTACCAGCTGCTACTGCTGTACCAATTACACCGGCAACGTTTGGTCCCATTGCATGCATTAATAAGAAGTTTGTAGGATCTTCTTCTGCACCAACTTTTTGTGAAACTCTAGCTGCCATTGGAACCGCAGATACACCCGCTGATCCAATTAACGGATTCACCTTACCACCAGTCATCTTGCACATTAATTTACCAAACAAGATACCAGCTGCAGTACCAATTGCAAATGCGATTAAACCAAGAACAATGATTTTAATTGTGTCAATGTTTAGGAATGCTTCCGCACTAGTAGTTGCACCTACAGATGTACCAAGTAAAATTACAACGATATACATCATAGCGTTAGAAGCTGTTTCAACAAGTTGTTTAACAACCCCAGATTCTCTGAATAAGTTACCTAACATAAGCATACCAACAAGTGGCGTAACGGTAGGAAGAATTAATCCAACAATGATTGTTACGATGACTGGAAATAAGATTTTCTCTAATTTAGATACCGGTCTTAATTGTTCCATCTTAATAGCACGTTCTTTCTTGGTCGTTAATAATTTCATAATAGGTGGTTGAATAATTGGAACTAATGCCATATATGAATATGCTGCTACTGCAATTGGACCCATTAACCCTGTTTGCCCTAATTTACCTGCTAAGAAGATTGAGGTAGGACCGTCGGCACCACCGATTATTGAAATAGCTGCTGCTGCTTTACCATCAAATCCCATAAGAATTGCGAAGATATACGCAGAGTAGATTCCAAACTGTGCTGCAGCACCTAATAAGAAACTTTTAGGATTTGCAATCAATGGACCAAAGTCGGTCATTGCACCAACACCTAAGAATATTAACGATGGTAAGATACTCCATTCATCTAATAAGTAAAAATAATGTAATAGTCCACCATCTTCCATAATTGGTGGATATAAGTTTACTAACAGCATACCAAATGCGATTGGTGTTAATAGTAGTGGTTCATACTGTTTCTTTATGGCTAAGTATAGAAAAAAGCATGCAACCGCGATCATTATATAATTTCCGATTGTTAAAGAAGCAAAAGCGGATTGATCAACTAGGTTCTCTAGCATTGTTAAAATGTCGCTCATATAGTTATTACCTCCCAATTTTATTTGTGGTAATTTACACGAAAATGTAAACCCTAGTGTAGCTATTCAAACCTCTCAAAAAGTCAGGTTACCATAAGTGCATTCTAGTTTAATGTAACTAATACATCTCCAGACTCTACAGAATTTCCAACTGCTACATTAATGCTTGCCACTGTTCCTCCTGAAGGAGCAACAATTTCATTTTCCATCTTCATTGCTTCAAGGATCACTAATACTTCCCCTCTTTTAACTGCCTGTCCTACATTCGCTTTTATCTCAAGGATTTTACCTGGCATTGGTGCATTTACTTTAACGCTTCCTTGTGCACTAACAGGCGCTGCTTTTGGCGCTGGTGATGGTGCTACAGGTGTTTGTGTTTCTTTTTGTACTGGTGCTTTTGCTACTGGAGCTGTAGGTGCTTTTGCTGCTCCAGATATTCCTTCTTCAACAGATACTTCATAAACGTTACCATTAACAGTAATTGTATAATTTTTCATATGATTATTCCTCCTAAACTTAAGCTTTCTGCCACTTATTTGATTTTGATCTTTTGATAGAACGAACAATAAGACCATCTGCTGGGACTTCTTCACCATTTGATGACATATGCGCCATAATGGCAGCTGTAATAACAGCCACTAATTCTCCATCATCTACTAACTCTTCTTGTTCCTCTTCATCTTGTTCCTCTTCTTGTACAGCTATTTGAGATACTGTATTATCAATAGCAGTTACAACATTCATATCTAATTCTTGTTTCTTTGCCATCTTTTCTTGAATCATAGGAATAATTTTAAACATGGCAATTAATAATGAAATTAATATTAATACAACAAATCCTGGTCCCCTTCCAAGTATAGTATTTAATAATGCAGTATCCATCTTGTCTCCAAGAGATTGTTTTTCTTCAACCGTTATCGCATTTGAATCAACATTTAATGATGAATCAAATGGTACACTAAAAGTAACTGCATTCTTAGTCCCATCATACGTTGCTGTGAATACTACGGTAATCGTATCTGAAGCTTCTTTGATTTTAACATCTTTGACTTCAACGAAAGTCCCGATATCCGCTTTCGTTTCTCTCCAGTTTGCAAAAACTGCACTTGTTGCTTCATCCATTTGACCATCAGCTACAAGTTGATCCAAGGCTGTGTCATCGTATTCAGAAAAATCCATCTGATTCCATGAATCTAACCATTGCGTTGCAGTTTCTTTCACTGTTGCCTCATCATATTCAAACGATGCATCTTTTTCTTTTGTTGAACATGCCGTTATAGCAAACAAGCATGTCATCAAACACAATAATAGCACTAGTTTCTTTTTCATATTAGTACGCATGCCCCTTTCAAAGTCTGGAGGATTTGTGCAAAGCACAAATCTCCGCGTGAAAGACTTCTTTCACACTATTAACTCATATTAAACCGTGCCATGCTTTTTACTTGGACGGCTATCTCTCTTCGTAAATAGCATTTCAAATGCATAGACAAGGTGCTTTCTTGTAGCATCTGCAGAAATCACACTGTCCACATAACCTCTTTTAGCCGCAGATTCTACGCTTGATTGAAGGCTTTCATATTCACTTGCTTTTTCATTAATCAAAGCAGTTGCATCGCTAGCAACACTAATTTCCTCTGCATACATAATCTGTGTAGCAGATTTTGCGTCCATCATACCAATTGTTGCATCTTCATAAGCAAGTACTAAATCTGCACCGATATGTTTTGAATTCATTGTTATATAAGCACTGCCATAAGCTTCACCAACAATAACATTTACTTTTGGAACTGTTGCGTTCGCAAACGCATATGTTAATTTTGCTGCTGCTTTCGCAATGGTCTTCTCTTCTTCAGTTGTAGCTTTATAGCCTTTAACACTTGTTAAAGTTAATATAGGAATATTGAATGCATCACAGAAATTAACAAAACTTGTTGCCTTTTCACAACCTGCTGTTGTTAAAGAGCCATCAAATTTCTCTACTGCTACAGACTCTTCATCTAGAACTTCTGCACGATTTGCTACTGCTCCAATTGTCATTCCGTTAAGACGTATGAAACCAGTAACCATATCTTTTGCATAAGCAGATTTCACTTCATAGAAGAAATTATCATCTGATATTTCTCTAAGAGCCACTGCAGTATCTTTTAAAGAAGTGCCAAGAATAGGCACAAGACGATTTAAATCATCCTTGCATTCATCATAAGAATCATTATCTTCGTTATTAGAAGGTAATACTGTAATTAACTCACGAATACTAGCTAATACAGTTGCATCATCTTCACAAACAACATCCACCACACCAGCTTCTGCTTGGTATTTTGCTGTGCTTGTATCACATTTTTGTGTAAAATTCCCCTCTAAAGTATTTGGTGAATTTACAAATAATTTAGCATCTTTCTCCACCATAAAAGTAAAGTCACTTAAGTTTGATGATATTGCTACTCCACCACCACAATTACCAAATATAGCTGTAATTTGAGGGATTAAGCCCGATGCCATTGTTTGTTTTAAATAAAGTTCACCGAATCCATTTAAAGCATCCGTAGCTTCTTGAAGTCTTAGACCTGCACAGTCAATAAGACCAACTACTGGTGCTCCTACTTTCATAGCCATATCATAGATATGAGCAATTTTTTTGGCATGCATTTCACCTATGGAACCACCTAATGCTGCCTGATCCTGGCTATATACGTATACTAGATTACTATCAATAACTCCGTAACCAGTAATAACGCCATCTGCAGGAATCTCTTTGTGCTGCATGTTAAAATCTGTGCTTCTTCTTGTTACCATCGCACCTACTTCAACAAAACTATTATCGTCCAGCAAAGATATGATTCTTTCTCTTGCTGACATTTGTGCTGTTGTACTCATGTTCAGCCCTCCATTTTTAATTATATTAAAAGTAAAACCAATTTTCTGCCAATTATAATTGTATAATAATTCAGAAAATATATCAATAGAATTTTAGCAATTTGTTCATTAATCAAGTTATTATTTATAAGTTTTTGTTACATTTTATTGGCTAACCATTAATAATAGCCTCCAATAACATTAAATGTAACTTTTTGTCTGTTTTCTTGTTAAAATGTTTAATTTTTTCTAACTTTAGTAATTTAATTAAATATTTATACATACTCTTCTTATGATATCACTAAATATTTCTAAATCCAGCATATAAATAGCTGAAAAAATACAAGGGGCACTAGCCCCTTGTTTATTCTTCATTATTACATTTTACTGCAAACCATAAATCTAACACCTGATTCCAAGTAAATTTATGATCAATCTTTTCAATTCCAGTTGAAGTTTTAATAGGAAATGTTTTTACTAATTCATTATTAACATAATATCGTGCTACACCGACCTGTTGATCTGGTGCCACTGGCGCTTCTACTTCTTTTTCAATCTCATAAACTACTTTAATTTCATCCTGATTGCTTAAAAGCATCTGTAGACTACCTTCACAATATAGATCCGCACAGCACTCTTTTCCTTTTCTAACAAATATCGGTTCATATAACTTGGTATCATCAAAGATTTCTTGTAACTGATAATTCTTCGTTCCATAATCCATAAGTTTCGTTGTGTCTGACCACTTATAATTTTTATTAGGTGGCCAACCACTTGCTAACACTACGGAAACAAATGTCCTGCAATCCTTCTCAACCGCACCAACAAAACAATATCCTGCTTTGTTCGTAAATCCAGTTTTAATTCCAATCGCTCCATCATACAGATACAAAAATCTATCCCTATTCGTAACTGAATACGTAGTACCTTTTGTTAATTCTTTGAATGTCCAGTTTGGAGTGTTGGTTATCTCTAAAAATTGATTATTTTTAATCGCATAACTTGCTATAATGCCAAGCTCCCTTGCAGTCGTATAATGTTCTTCTGTACTAGAATCCAATCCATTAGGGGTAACGAAATTAGTATGGGTGCATCCTAGTTCCCTCGCCTTTTCATTCATCATTTGCGCGAAACCATCTACGCTACCACCAACATGTTCAGCAATTGCTACTGCTGTATCATTGTGAGATTCTAGCATAAGTGAATATAATAAATCTCCTAGCTTGAATTGATCACCTGTTTGCATATTCAATTGCACATCAGGTTGCCTTGCTGCATTCTTTGATACAGTTACAACATCATCTAAATTTGCATTCTCCAGAGTTACGATTAAAGTCATTATTTTTGTAGTACTAGCCATAGGCATCTCAGTATCAACTTTTTTACCATACAAAACTCTATTGGTTGATGCATCCATTAGACATGCTGCTCTAGCATTTAATTGCATGTTTGCCGTTTCATCTGTAATAGGCTTTGTAGCGGTTGCTACTTCTTCTATTCTTAAATCATCTTTGTATACAATATGATTTGACATATTCTCATTACGATTCATAGAATATGTAACGGCTGCTTTTTGTTTCTTATACTGCGGCCAACTTTTAATCTGTTGGTTTAACATAGGATAATATAGCATCGCTATAACTGATATGGCTATAATACATACTATTATAGGTGTAATTTTTTTACGCAATGACAGTCTCCTTGAAACATTCTTACAATATTTTATATACGGACTTCTATAATTATTCTACCTTTTTTATCCGTTCCTAATACCTTTACTAGTTTAGCAAAAGAACTTGCAGATTAAGATAAGCTGCATAAGTCACCCATATAAAATATGGTAGTAGAATCCACCCAGCCAGTCTTGATATCTGAGTAAACATGGAGACCATCGTAAACGCAATACCCCATAATATAATCTCAATGATAAAAGCCAAACTATATAATTGGTATGTAAAAAAGATAATTGGCCATAGAAATACAAGGAACAGGTTGATTCCATATAATCGTAACGCTTTCCCTCTTTGCTCTGAGGTTGAAACATATATGATATACGATGATATTCCCATTAGAATAAATAGGACTAACCAAACAGCCCCAAAAGCATATCCAGGCAAGGCCATATCTGGTTTATTCAACTGTTCATAGGTTTCCATACTGTTTCTTGTTAACCATCTAATTAGTAAATCAAGTACCAATGGAATTGCTATACTAATTGCTATAGGCTTTACTTTTATCTGCATACTCGTTCTCCTACTATCCTGTCTAGTAGTATTTTATGAGTTAATGCCATATTTCAGTACTTATATTACACCTACAACATCATCATACACGATCTGTTTTAACTGACTAATCGTCGGATTCTCATACGTTACAAGACGATTTGCTTGGTTTGTTATAATCTTCTCGAATACGTTTCGTATTCCTCTTGCATTACCAAAACGATTCTTTGCAGCCTTTGACATCTTACTCAATTGTTCATCTATATAGGAAACCGCAGCTTCATCAATATCCATTGCTGATTTACTTGCCATACTCTTTAGGATATGTATTAACTCTTGTTTCGTATAATCTTTGAATTCAATGAATTTATTAAATCGTGATATTAGTCCTGTATTCGCTTTCAAGAAACCTTCCATCTCTTTCTTATATCCAGCAACGATAACAACTAAATCGTCTCTGTGATCTTCCATCAATTTCACCAGTGTATCAATAGCCTCGTTCCCGAAATCATTTCCATTTGTATTATTCGTTAATGAATACGCTTCATCAATAAATAATACTCCACCTATAGCTTTCTCTACTAATTCCGTTACTTTGATGGCCGTTTGACCTACATAGCCTGCAACTAATCCAGCTCTATCTGTTTCCACCAGATTTCCTTTTGATAAAATTCCTAACTCCTTATATATCTTTGCTACAATTCGCGCAACTGTTGTCTTACCTGTACCTGGATTTCCCGTGAAAACCATATGGTAGGACATCTCCATAACAGGCAAATTAAATTTTTCACGCATCTTCCTAACTTTGATAAGGTTGATTAAAGAATTTACTTCTTCTTTCACTCCATCTAGGCCAATTAAAGTATTTAATTCTTCTAACAATTGTGCCAAGTACTCCTGTTGTCTTTCTTGGCTTAGTTCTTGCTGACTTTGATCTTGCTGACTTTGCTTTTTCTCGTCAATCTTAGTTGTTTTCTCTTCGTGTACTGTCTCCTCTAATTCCTTTTCTTTGTGTACTGTCTCTTCTATTTCTGTCTTTTTTGTATTCTTATAGAATCTGTTAAGAATCACATCTTGTTGCTTTAACTGTTCAGCCTTCATATAAATCCCGGTTTTGAACATCTCACTACATATTTTCCGGAATACATATTTCTCATCTAATACATATTCACGATTCATTCTTCTACTAATAAAGACATGGACCTTATTGTAATATTCTTGTATAAATCCGATAACATAACCATCTTTTGAACGATTTAAATACGACATAGCTAATATAATATTAATAAATGTCTCAAAAAAAGTCTCTGCACTACGTGTTCCCTTTTCCTGATCTCGTAAATCACATAATTGCAACAAAATAGGTGGTGATACAAGTATACGTTCCACTTGTGCCACCACAGTATCATCTATACTTTTCTCTGTATTTATATCAAAATGATTATGATCTACCGTTGAAAGAATAAATTCAATATCTTCTTTCATAAAATGGTTACTTTTTACCGCATAACTTACTAATATTGCTTGTACATAGATGTCAAGCACATCAAAGATGGACTGTTTCAGAATCTCAGATGGTTTTTCCCAATAACCCTCTTCTAATAAATCTTCACAATGCTTTATTAATGTTTTATAGTTCTCTCGAGCTATTTCAAATAATGAACGATTTGAATAGGCTTGCATCTTGCCACTTCCTTCTCTTGTAGTAAAGGCTTTTAAAAAAAGCTACTATTATTTTACTACATCTTATCAATAGTAACAATAATCTTTTGGTCTTATATGTTACTAATAACTTCTTGGATATTAACCTTATAGATTGTCCCGAGATTTCTGCCTTAAGTATTAGTTAAAATTTTATGGTTTAACCGATACTGTTATCTTTCCTATTTTTCCTGTTGCTACTGGTATTGTTATTTCAAAATAACTACCCATTTTGGGAACCGGAATACTTGTTAATATTTCATTTATCTCACTTAAGAAAGTTGGAATCGTAATTGTTGTCGAAGTAATACCTTCTGATTTTACATCAATCGTTACACCAGAAGTAGCTACAAGCTCTGTATAAGCTTTCTCATTAGCTAATGCTGTTTTTGTTGCCGACTCACACAGTGACATATTGGATTGATCAACTAAAATTCTTGACCGACCAACATATTTCGTAATATATGGAGCGATTACAACTGCTAGGATTGCCATCATGGCAATAACTATAATTAATTCTATTAAAGAAGAACCTCTATCTTTCTCCTCCTTTTGTCCCATCTCTTGATTGCATACCTTTATAAATTCTGTTTTCATTTACCTCCCTCCTTCGTCATATTTTCACCATTATTTTCATCAATTCTGATACGGACGTTATTCCTTCTAAAACATGCTTCACCCCTGCTTTATGTAAACTAACTAAGCCTTCATTCTCTGCCGTTTTCTTAATTTCTTCCACACCCGCTTTATGGCTAATAGTTTCTTTAATAGCCGTTGTTACTGGCATTATTTCATAGACACCAATTCTACCTATATATCCTGTATCATTACACCTATGACAACCATATGGTTCATATAGTTTCACTGTTTCTGCATTATCAATTCCAAGAATCTTCTTTTCAAAAGGATCTGCAAGTTTTTCTCTTTTACAATATGGGCATAATCTTCGCACTAATCTTTGGGCGATAACCCCAACTACAGCATCTGCAATCAGATAAGGTTCAATCCCCATATCTACTAATCTGATAATACTTCCCGCAGCATCATTGGTATGTAAAGTACTAACTACGAGATGACCTGTTATAGATGCTTTTACCGCTATCTCTGCGGTCTCGCTATCTCTCATCTCACCTATCATTATGATATCTGGGTCCTGTCTTAAGATTGATCTAAGAGCGGAGGCAAATGTTAAGTCTGCTTTCGCATTTACCTGTACTTGATTAACACCATCAATGTTTGCTTCTACAGGATCTTCTACTGTAATTATGTTTACATCTTCTTTGTTTAATTCACTTAACGCTGTATATAATGTTGTTGATTTACCACTCCCCGTAGGTCCTGTTACTAAAATTATTCCGTATGGATTTGAAAGAATTCGATTAAACTTGTCCATCTCTTCATTTGAAAATCCTAATTCCAACTTGCTCTTCTTCAATCCACTTTTTTCTGTTATTCTCATAACAACCTTTTCACCATAAACAGTTGGAAGAATGGATACCCGAATATCATATTCTTGTTTATCCATGATACTTGTGATTCTTCCATCTTGAGGTTTTCTCTTCTCTGAGATATCCATTTCCCCTATAACTTTAATTCTTGCAACTAATGCAGGTAATATGGAAGAATCATATTTCATCACTTCTGCTAAAACACCATCTATTCGGTAACGAACACGTATATTTTCTTTCAAGGGTTCTATATGTATATCACTAGCTCGTTGCCTTACTGCTTGTTCAATTATTTTCTTAACTAATAACACAATAGGAGAATTCTCGATATCATCGTTTTCTTCTTTCTCATCGAGATTCTGATACAAATTCTCCCTCTCCTTACTATATCGTTCCGCTACCGCCATAGCTTCTGCATTACCATAATACTTCTCAATGGCTGCAACTATCTCTGTAGATGACGTTACAACTGCCTCAATTTGATAATTTGTTACTATAGCTAAATCATCAATAGCAACAATATCAAGGGGGTCTGCCATTGCTACACGTAAAACGTTTGGATTATTTTCTTTAATTTCAAAAGGCATCATCATATACTTACGGAGAATGTTTTCATTCGCCAAACGAATAATAGATTCCTCAATACGTACTTTACTTAAATTCACAGTATCTAATCCTAATTGTGTATGTAGCGCTTCAACGATATCTTGCTCGTATAAGAGATCCATATCCAGTAATGTTTCATCTAATTTTT
Organism: Anaerosporobacter sp.; assembly: GCF_965301125.1. Lineage (NCBI taxonomy): Bacteria > Bacillati > Bacillota > Clostridia > Lachnospirales > Lachnospiraceae > Anaerosporobacter > Anaerosporobacter sp. The sequence goes on from NZ_CBDLAM010000009.1 coordinate 17,122, forward strand.
TTGATGTATGTTTTTGCATTTCTAATGCTTCTATCAACTGTTCTTGCGTAATGCAACCCGATGAAATCAATAAATCACCTAGTCTTTTTCGTTTCTTGATATAAAATTCCATTAAACACTACTTATCCTTCCCATTAATATCATGAATTCTATTATTTACATTAATTTCCATTATTATAACATCGGATTTTCTATCTATCAAACATTTTTAGGTATCATTTCTTTACATCATTTTCAACTATCATGTCTATTCAATATGTTTTAGACAAAATACCGTCGAATATATTGCTAATATGCATTAATTCCTCTACGAAAAGTTGGTAATAGGAGGAAGCATAAAAAAACGAAACATACTTGTTTTCTTCACAAATATGTTTCGTTCCTCTTACTATAAAATTACTATAATGTTGTCCCAATATAGCTTTCTAATTGGTTCTTTAACCTTTCATTCTTACTACATAGCTTTTGAATCTCTTGAATTGACATATTCTTAGCTGCTTCATTGGCATCTTTTAGAACTTTAGCATCATTGTAGATATCTGCTAATTTGAATTCCATCTCACCACTTTGACGAATACCAAATAAATCTCCAGGTCCTCTAAGTTTCAAGTCTTCTCCCGCTATATAGAATCCATCGTTAGAAGTATTCAATATCTCTAATCTCTTCTTTGTTTCTTTACTTCTTGAGCCACTAACCAAGATACAATACGATTGATGAGCACCACGGCCAACACGCCCTCTAAGCTGATGAAGTTGAGCCAAACCGAATCGTTCTGCATTCTCAATCATCATTACCGTTGCATTTGGTACATTTACCCCTACTTCAATTACAGTCGTTGATACAAGAACTTGAATTTCATTTCTTGCGAATTGTTCCATTATCTCATTCTTCTCTTTCGGTTTCATCTTACCATGAAGATATTCTGTACGAATAAATGGTGGTAATTCTTCACGAACTTTCTGTGTATACTCAATAACATTCTCCGCTTCCATGGTCTCGCTTTCTTCAACCATAGGACATATAATATAAGTTTGTCTTCCCTCTTGAATCTGATTTTCAATGAATCGATACGCTGTATTACGATAATCTGTATTCACAACACAATTTTTAATTGGAAGTCGGTTGGCTGGTAATTCATCTACCACCGATATATCTAGATCACCATACAATATTATAGCCAGTGTTCTAGGTATTGGAGTTGCACTCATTACCAATACATGTGGATTTTCACCCTTTGTAGATAATATCTCTCGTTGCTTTACCCCAAAACGATGCTGTTCATCGGTAATTACCAATCCTAGATCCGCATATTCTACTTTTTCTTGAATTAATGCATGGGTACCTATGATTACAGCTACTTCATGATTCTTTATCTTTTCGTAGGCTAAACGTTTTTCCTTAGCTGTCATCGATCCAGTTAATAAGATACATTGTATATCAAAAGACTCATATAATTTACTTAATGATTCAAAATGTTGCTTTGCTAATACTTCCGTTGGTACCATTAACGTTCCTTGGTATCCATTTTCAGCATTCAAAGCCAATGCTAAAGCTGCTAAGACAGTTTTACCTGAACCTACGTCACCTTGCACCAAACGATTCATAACCACGCCCTCACACATATCCTGCATAATTTCGTTCCATGCTCTCTTCTGGGCATTGGTCAGTTCATAGGGTAAACTTTCTATTAAAGCATCGCTTACTTTTCCACGGTCATATGGGGTTTTACGTATCTTCTTACTCTTTTCCTCTTTCATATAAGTTAATGCTAATGTAAACAAGAAAAACTCATTAAATACGATTCTCTTACGTGCACGTAACATATCCTCTTTATCCTTAGGAAAATGAATTTGTTTTACTGCAAAACGATAATCTACTAAGTCATTCTCCTTACGAAGGTTAACAGGTAGAAAATCGCCAGTTAGGTCAATTTCATCTAGTATTGCTTTTACTGTTTTGCTAAGTAAATGATTGGTCACTCCATTCGTCAATGGGTAGATAGGCTGTAGTATGTCTTTATTATTATAGTATTCTTCTTTTGAAAGAATCTTAGGCTGTTCTATTACTAGTACACCATTTTTTCTGGAAGCTTTTCCTCGGAAGATATAATAACTACCAGATTTCACTGTGTTTTTTATATAAGGCATGTTAAACCAAGTTAAACCGATACTTCCTGTTGCATCTTTCACTCGACAAGAAGCAATATTCAGATGGCGAACCTTCTTTGTCTCTATATTCATATACATATATCCTACGAATAATGCCATTTCGCCTTCTTCAATTTCATTTATGTTCATAAGTCTTCCATATATGTCATAGGCTCTTGGATAATGTTCTAACATATCTTTAACCGTATATATCCCTAATTTATTAAGGCTTTTTTCTGTCTTTTCACCAATTCCTTTTACTACGCTTATGGAGTCTGTTAATTGCATAGTGGAGGGGCCTCCTCTCTGTGGTTTTAGATTTATATATTTGACTGTATTGGTTGTAACAATATGTAGTCGTTTATTTATAATTTTAACATAGATAACTTGATTATACAAGAACGTATATTCGGGGATAATATTAGTGGAGATGTGGCTATGGTTTTACTTTTGTTCAAAACGTACACTGGCTGTTGCATGGATTTACTTTCTCGCAGTCCAGCGTCTTGAGCTTCGCTCAAGCTGTGCACGGGCTGTCGCATCAGATTTACTTTCTCGCAGTCCAGCGTCTTGAGCTTCGCTCAAGACGCACACGGGCTGTCGCCCTATGGAAATAGAAAGAGAGACTCAGGAGTGTAAGCAAGCTTACTCTCCTGAGTCTCTCTTTCTATTTCCGCACTGCTCGTAGCCTTCGTGATTACTCTACAGATAACACATAATAATAAATTGGTTGTCCGCCACTGTGGACTTCCACATCTACATCTGGATATGCTGACATAATCTCTTCTGCTACTTTATTAGCATCTTCTTCTTTTACTTCTTCTCCATAATATAAGCTGATTAATTCTGAGTCTTCATCTACTAGACACTTAATCAAATCAACTGTTGTATTATGAATTGCATTACCTACTGTAAGGATTGCAGAATCACCGATTCCCATGATATTTCCTTGGTGAATCTCTTTTCCATCAATTGTAGTATCACGTACTGCATAAGTTACTTGTCCAGATTTAACTCTTGACATCTCTTCTATCATACGTTCTGTGTTTTCTTCAGGTGATTTATCATATACAAAGTTAATTACAGCTGTTATTCCTTGTGGGATAGTCTTAGTTGGTATTACTATGATTTCTTTATCCTCTGTTAATTGTTTTGCTTGTTCAGCTGCAAGAATTATATTCTTGTTATTAGGTAGAATAAAGATCGTCTTAGCATTTACTTGTTCTATCGCATTTAACATATCTTCTGTACTAGGATTCATTGTTTGACCACCTTCGATTAAGTAGTCAACTCCTAGTCCTCTAAAGATTTCATTCACGCCTTCACCAATTGAGACAGAGATAAATCCAACTTCTTTCATTGGCTCATCCTTTTTAATCTCAGCTGTAGTTGCTTGCGCTTTTTCAGCTTCTTTAATTAGCTTTTCCTGATGCTCTTCACGCATATTATCAATTTTCATACTAGTTAAGGATCCATACGTTAATGCTCTCTGAATTGCTAATCCAGGATCGTTCGTATGTACGTGTACCTTAACAATATCATCATCTGATACTACTACAATCGAATCTCCGATTGACTCTAAAAATCCTTAGAAATCTATTACAGTATTTAGAGTAAATTCTAATTCTAACAATAAAAAAAATTCTGTACAATAACCAAATTTAATATCAACTGTTTCTGAAGAAGTAGCTCCTGCGCTCTTAGCTGCTGTATTAGAAGTTTCGATTGTGATATCCACTTCTTTACCAAGCATTGCATCATAAGCACCTTTTAATATTTCTAATAAACCTTGACCACCCGAGTCTACTACTCCGGCTTCTTTTAATACAGGTAACATATCTGGAGTCTTTGCTAATACTGAATCCATATGTTTAATTACTTCATCTGCAAAATAAACTAAATCATCTGTCTTACCTACTAACTCAGCTGCTTTATCTGCTCCACCACGTGCTACTGTTAAGATTGTACCTTCTTTCGGTTTCATAACAGCTTTATAAGCCGTTTCAACTGCTCTTTCAAAGGCTACAGCCATGATTTCAACAGTAATTTCCTCATGTTCTTGTATTTCTTTTGTAAATCCACGGAATAACTGAGAAAGAATAACTCCTGAATTACCTCTCGCTCCACGTAAAGAGCCGCTAGAAATTGCTTTTGCTAGTACTTGGATTGTAGGATTCTCAATCGCACTAACCTCTCTAGCAGCGGACATTATTGTTAACGACATATTCGTTCCAGTATCACCATCTGGAACAGGAAATACATTTAATTCATTAATATATTCTTTCTTTGCTTCAATGCGCTTTGCTCCCGCAAGAAATAACTTTTGTAGAGTAATCGCATCTATTGTATTCATAACCACTTGTTTGTTCCTCCTTAAATTAACAATAACCATAAAAGTTTAATCTAGTCGAGCACACGTACGCCTTCGACAAAGACATTAATCTTTTCAACTTTCATGCCAGTAAATTCTTCTACTTTATATATAACGTTACTAATTAAATTATCCGTAACAGCTGAAATACTTACACCATATGCTACAATAATGTGCATATCTATTGTTAGATTATTGTCTTCTATTATGACATTAACTCCATGACTAAGGTTATCTCTTTTAAGCAAACGAACTAAACCATCTTTTACATTAACTGAAGCCATGCCAACGATACCAAAGCATTCTACAGCAGCTGATCCAGCATACTTAGCGATTACTTCATTATCGATCATGATTTCACCCATCTGAGTATTCATATGTCCTTTCATAGTTAACCCTCCAATTCCTAATTCTATGGATAAACGACTATGTTTATACAGTACAACGCTGGCACGATTGTACCTGTATGAATAATATAAGTATCGTCTATTAACCTATCCATATCTTCTACTTGATTATTATAACCTTTTTTTATTAAAAAGGAAACAGGTAAATAAAAAATTACGCCTATATATAAATTATATCCACTTTTTGTCATTTTCAAACGAATATTCAATATCCGTTTTCCTACATTACAAATACAGTTCTTTGAGTCAATAAACCAAGCCTTAACAGTCACATTGTACACATAATATACATATGATTGAATATATATAATTAATAAATAAAGGGAAGTATATCCCCTAGAATGAGTGATTAATCATGAAACGTATGTTAGGTTTTATTCTTTTTTGGATTGCCATCGGTATGACACTTATGATCTTCATAACCAACGGGCTCCTTGCTATCATTATAATTATACTATGCTTAATCCTTGGTTATAATCTCTTCTGTAATTAAGTGAACATGCCATTATATAAAAAGAACTGTCTTAGACTATTTTCATAGCACTTAAGACAGCCTTCTTATCACTTATTACAAAAAATTAAGCACGTTCAACTAAACCAGATTTTAAGCAAGAAGTACAAACATACATTTTCTTAGCCGCACCGTTAACTTTAACTTTAACAGATTTCACGTTAGTTTTCCACATTTTATTGCTTCTTCTATGTGAATGACTCACATTGTTTCCAAAATGAGCACCTTTTTCGCAAATAGCACATTTAGCCACGTCACGCACCTCCTTAAGGTAATTTACTTCAATTGATTTTTCAATTATCTTGTCTCACGACCTACAAACAAAGAATATTCTATCACGAATCATAAGTTTTTGCAAGCATTATTTCTTAATTGCTTAAAATTCGAGTTTATTCGTGTAGAAAAATTATTCTTCTTCCGTTGCAGCCGTCTCTGGATTATGTTTCATTTTATTAGTAGCTGTAAATTTATTTACAAATTCAGGTACCATATCTAAAATCTTAGTAACACCATCTTGATTTTTAACATTAACAAGTCTTGCAGAACCATTTTGTACAACCAATACAGAACTTGGGGTAATTTTTCCACCCATACCTCCGCCACCATTGTTTTTCTTCTTATCTTCTTGTGAAAACGCACCAGCAGCGACACCAAAACTTACATCAACTAAAGGTAAAATAATTGTACCATCTTCTACCTTAACAGCTTCTCCTACCACAGTTTTTGTAGTAAGAAAACTATCCATTCCTTTAAATAATGCTTCTACTGTAGATCCAAAACTATTGTCATTCATTAGAACTCCTCCTTTAATTCTTTCACATTTTTAAGCAACTTTTTAAAGTTATCATCTAAGATAAGTTTAATTCCTATTATAAGTAAAGTAAATGCACGTATTCTTCCTTTCGCATCTACCTGACCTTCCAACACTTCTTCTTGGAAATCTGGTATAATCTGTATCTTGTTTGCGTATATAGGGTATACAAGTGATAATACACCTAATAGATATCCCGTATTACAAGGATCGTCTAATCCAAATCTAACAAATCCTTTAACCTTATATGGTAAAATATGCTTTAAGATTTTCTTTATACCTGCATATACACGACCTAAACCTTTGCGATTATCTTCTACTTCAAGGAAGTCCTTGACTAGATGAATCTTAGCTTTAACATTTGAAAAAATATTTCGCGCTGAACGTATCACTTCACGGACTTTTCGAATTACTTCTTTGATTCGTTGAATAGTAGCTCTAAATGGTTTTGTTATTCTATGGAGAAATGATTCTCTTTCTTCTTCATCAACCTTTTCCTCAACTACTTTTTCATTTCTAACTATATTAGTATGTTCTTTCTGGAGTGGATTTATTATATCATTCTTATCCACTTCTACTTCTTTATACACTATTTTATTATCTTGTATTTCATTATCTTCAACTTTATGTTCTTCTTCATAATGATCTTTTATTTGAATATCTTGCTTTTTTTCTATCTCAACCGTTTCTATTTTTCTAACCTTCGTCTTACTAGTTTGACTTCTAGCCGGTTTTACTTTCTTAACCTTAACTTTTTTCTCTTTCTTTACCTTTGGCGGCCGATTACTATCAATCACAGGATATCCAAAAATCCTTAGACAATACGAATACGTCTCCTCTTCGCTATAATACCGAAAACGAAACGAGACAATTTTACATAGATAGCTCACTTTTGCCTTGGCTTGTATTGTATCATACTTTGATGCATATATGCGATACCTGATAGGAACGAACAGTAGTATTCCCAATAACAACAGTAATAAGGCAAGAAGAACACCTAGTACAATACCGATTATTTTCAAAATAATGAATATCACATGAAGCATCTACCTCTTCACCTACCATTTTCTGCAAAGTATTCTCTCGCATGAACATCTCCTGTTTCACGATACACATCTTCAATCATTCTTACCACTAAACGTTTTGCACTTTCTTTTCCTCGTGCGAGTCCAAGGATATAAATTTTATTTCTTTTATAATGTTGAAACATTAATTCATTCACATTCATTATATCAAACAAATTATTTTCATTAGATGCAAGGGCGATACAATAGATACCAACTGTCGGTTTATTTGCTTCTATAGCGTTCTTAATTTTGTCTACATTCTTGGCAATACGGTCATCCATATATAGTGTATGATACCATGTAATCATTCCCAAAGCCCCCTCTAAAACATTTAACAACAGTATCTATAAGTATATACCTAAATTTTTTTAGTTATTCATAACTGTTTTGTTCTATCCTAGTATTTATTACAATTTTTGGTGTATACCCAGGTTAATAATAGCAATGATACTGTCAGACCAAGTAAATATGTACTTAGTCGACAGTATCAGGATTTATCGATTTATGTTTTTAGTTTATTGCTCAGACATAATATCTTGAATTATACTATAGCAAGCAGTTTTTTCAGCTAGATCTTTACATTGGTTTAAAGAATTAGCTACATATTCAGCAATTTCATCTGAATTATTAAAGAAAACTGGCATCTTATTTAGCGAACTTGCCATCACGGCACGAACAACACATTGTGGTACTTTATCAAACATCTTAGCAAGATTTTTGATAAGTGTAGAAGTTACTTTTTCAATGTACGCATCATCAGCTAACTTAGTTGATACTTTGGCATTCAAATCAACAAACATGCTGTTTCCAAGTAATTTCATGCAAGTAGTTACACAAGCACCTTGTGTAGATAACATTAAACTCTTTAATTTCTTACCATACATCGTCATGACATCTTCATATCCACCTTCTAATAAGGCGATTTCTTGCATAGAAGATTCCATTGCACCTTCAAGCTTAGAAAGTTTGTCCACTTCTTTTTCATCAAGTTCTTTTTGGTCACCTTCTAAGAAATAACCATTCACATGTGCAATTAATTCCTTACATAAAGTCTCTTCTTTCATATCAGCATTCTGATATCCCACTGTTAAGTTATATGCATATAAACAGTTAATGATTTCTTGTATCTGCATAAATAAATCAGAGATTTCTAATAAGTCCATAGCACGATCTTGAACCATTCCATTTAATCTATAAAATTCTGGTTTTGTTAAACTCTTAAAATCTGCAGATTCAATTTGAGTGGCCGCTTTATATAGTTCTGGAAATTGCTTTTTCATATCCTTAGGTCTATCTAAAGTAGTTGCAGATTTAATCATATATAAATATCCATCTACAGAACTTCTTTCGCTTCCCTTATAGATCGAAATACTATCCTTTAATAAATCATAGTATTTTGTCTTTGTCATTCTGACCGGTAATTGTCCAATGATTTCTTGAACTTTTGTATTAATGATAACATTATCATTATTAGAGAATATATAATTAATAATTTCCCCAGTGAAAACATCAACGTCGAACTCTTCAATTTCATCAGAGTATTTGTCTTCGATACGATTTAATACGTATTCATATAATTGCATTATGTCTGCATATGCTGTAATAGATTTCATTCTAGACATAATCTCTTTACGAACCTCGGCAATTTCTTCCACTTTTGTTGCACGAGTACTTTCATCAAATACATCCAACATAGTTTCTTTAACTAACTGATTAACTTGGTCTAAGATATCTTTAACTTGATCAATTTGTTTATTATGTTTTTCAGAAATCACTTCATATAACATGACATATTTCATTGTTAAATCAACCAAGGAATATCTATAATAAGTTGATAAGGAACGATTCATGTATTGTGGTAAATATACTTCAACTTCCTTATTTTCTCTTATGTTTTTTAGTAATTGATTTACACTTAAACTCATATTTCAAAACCTCACCTTGTATTTTTATACTGCCAGCTAAAATATACAATGAAAAGTACGTTCCACGAACTTTTAATTGTCACGAATAATAAAATCGCTAACTCCTATTATATCAATAAAACGATTTATACGCTACCTTTTAATATAAATTTTTTGTAATTTAATAAATTTTAGTAATTTTCACGTATTTTATATCGATTTAGAACAGGCTGTCACATTAAGATTGGTGATTTCACCATATTTCTTAACACGACAGCCTGTTTAAAGTCTTATTATTCTTTCAAGTATCTATTTAACGCATAAGTATTCCTCGAAACATATTCCGAGTTGTTTATTATTGATAATTATTACTCTTCAATAATAACTGCTTTGATCATATTAGTAACACCAGTTACTCCAGCTGGTACACCTGCTGTAACGATCATAACATCATCTTTTTCAACAAATCCTTTCGCTTTTACATCTGCTACTGCTTCATCTAAAAGAGCATCTGTTGAGTTAACTTCACTAATTTTAGTTGGTACTACACCCCAGTATAATTGCATTTTTCTTAGTGTTCTATCAAGTGGTGATAGACCTACTACTAAAGATTGCGGTTTGAATTTTGAAACTAAACGTGCAGTATAACCTGAGAAACTTGATGCAGCAATAACTTTTGCATTTAAGCTGCTAGCAGTTGCTACTGCTGAGTAGCAGATACCGCTTGATACACTCTTACTTCTGTGTAGACTGTTCATTTCAAGAATTCCATCATAGTCAAGGTGTGATTCTGTTTCTAAAGCAATGCTAACCATTGTTTGTAATGCTTCAACAGGATATTTACCCATTGCAGTTTCACCTGATAACATGATTGCATCTGTACCATCATAGATTGCGTTAGCAACGTCAGTTACTTCTGCTCTTGTTGGTCTTGGGTTACGAATCATAGAATCTAACATTTGAGTTGCAGTAATAACTGGTTTATATGCATCATTACATTTTTGAATAATCATTTTTTGAATGAATGGAACTTCAGCTGCAGGAATTTCAACACCCATGTCACCACGTGCTACCATGATACCATCTGATTCTTCGATGATTTCATCAATATTTTGAATTCCTTCTTCATTTTCGATCTTAGAGATGATTGCCATATCAGAGTTAGCGTCATTTAATACTTTACGAATTTCTCTAACTGCATCTGCATTACGTACGAATGAAGCTGCGATAAAATCTAATCCTTGATTAACACCAAAGATAATATCTTCTCTATCTTTTTGTGTAATTCCTGGTAACTTAACGCTTACACCTGGAACGTTAACACCTTTACGACTTCCTAATAAACCACCGTTTGTTACTTTACAGAAGATTTCTTTATCTACAACTTTTTGAACTGAAAGTCCGATTAAACCGTCATCGATAAGAATAGTATCACCTGCTTTAACATCTTCAGGAAGTTGAGTATAAGTAACTGATACTTTGTTAATATCACCAATAATTTCTTCAGTAGTTAATACGAAATCTTGTCCTTCTACTAATTGAACTTTTTCATCATTAACTAACATCCCTGTTCTGATTTCAGGGCCTTTTGTGTCTAATAATATAGCAATTGGTAATCCAAGTTCTTCTCTAACTTGCTTAATCATGTTGATTCTGTTTAAATGTTCTTCATAATCACCATGTGAGAAGTTTAATCTTGCAATATCCATTCCATTCTTTGCAAGAGCACGAATATTCTCGATGTTATTCATGTTTGGTCCCATTGTACATACTATTTTCGTTTTTTTGTTCATAATTTTTACCATCCTATTCTAAAGCATATATAGTCACTACGCACATAATATATCATCATGTACCTAGATACTTTTAAAATGAAAATCCATTTCATATAACCCAATATCACTAATTATGCTACTTTTTCACATGAGTATGAGTGAATAAATGTTCCATACAATACTCATAGTTCCCATCACATTTGGAACAGAATCGGAATTCAAGATTTTCATCATCTTGTTCTGTTCTACCACAAACCGCACATTTATGTCTCGTAATTGTTTTTGAACGATTAACTTGTTTATGATACGTTCTTCTACGTTTCTGTGCTGCTGGTGATATTCTTTTGTAATTTCTAGTTGCGAAAAAGAAAATTACAAAGTTAAGCAATGCTACTAAAATCGAAACTGCCATTGCGAAATATCTTGGATCCGAAGTTATAAATCCATCTCGAACACACTTGAATATATCGTAACCTATTATGGCCGCATAGATATATGCCAAATGCTTTACCTTAACAGGTATTACAAAGAATAATAGAAACTGTACGTTCGGATAAATTGCAGCAAAAGCAAAGAACATGGAACGATTAATAAAAGTAAGTCCCATTGGATATGTTCCACCCATAATAAAATAAAGGATAACTGCTGCAACAATATTAAACAAAATACCTGATAAATAATATAGATTAAATCGAAATGCTCCCCAAGCATCCTCTAAAGAACGCCCAATCATGTAATATAGATACATCTCTATTGCAAAGAAAAAGATATCAAATCCACCACCCAAAGTTGATGGATAAATGATAAATGTAACAAGCCTCCAAATTTGACCTTGGAACACTTTAGCAATATTCAAGCTAAGATATGCATCATAAAAATATGGATTGATTAGATATACCACCGCACCTAAAACATAAAGTGTTATTATATATTTCATCAAATCATGAATCGCATAACGACCGAATTTTCTCTCTAACTTATTGATAAACTTCATCTAACACACCTCTTTATTAGAATTGACCACTCTGCGTAATCTACGATAAGAATAACCAAGTTTATGATTTTAGTCAATTAAAAAATAGAAAATTCACAGAAATTTGATATTTCCTTTATCGTATTATAATAATTGCACTTAATAAGCTTTAACATGCCAGAATCTTATCTCAATATTAGATATACAATTAAACATTAGAATGGGATTGTCATATAGCAACATACGACAACCCCAAAATAATTAAAACAACTTAGAATAAATCTTTTTTTGCTAAAATGTATGCCACCAATGCTGTCAATGCAAAAGTCCCTGCTGTAACAATATAAAATCCATATTTCGCGTCTATACCTGGCATATGGACAAAGTTCATACCGAAAAAACTAGCAATCATAGTTGGTATGGATAATACAATTGTAACAGTAGCAAGGAATTTCATTACAATGTTAAGGTTATTCGATATAACTGATGCAAAGGCATCCATTGTTCCACTTAAAATTCCACTGTATATATTAGCCATCTCAATTGCCTGTTTATTCTCAATAATAACATCTTCAAGCAAATCAGTATCTTCTGGATACTGTTTTATATTCTCAGTCTTTAATAATTTTTCGAGTACAACTTCATTAGCACGTAAAGAAGTTGTAAAATAAACCAAACTTTTCTCTAATTCTAGAAGTTCGATTAATTCGCGATTCTTCGTTGAGGCATGTAACTTCTTCTCAACTTCTTCACTCTTGCGATCAATCACACGAAGATGTTGAAGATATGCACTTGCATTCTTATATAGAATCTGCAAGATGAATCTGGTTTTTTTGAATGTAAAGAAGTCTCTAACTCTTCCATCCATAAAACTCTTCAAGATTGGAGTTTCCTCTAGACAGATTGTAATAATAGCCCCTTTTGCTAATAGAATTGCTAAAGGAATTGTTACATAACGATCTTTATTGTTACGTTCCTCTAAGGTAGGAATATCTACAAGGATAAGCGTATACGTATCCTCAACCTCAATTCTTGAGCGTTCTTCTTCATCTAGAGGCGCCCTTAAATCGTTAATATCAACTTGATATTTATCCGATACCTGTAGCAACTCTGTCGCAGTAGGATTTGTTAATGCAATCCAACAACCTTCCTCAAAATCGTTGATTTGACGCAGTCCATCGTCATATGTTTTGTATACTTCAATCATAGTCCGCTCCTATCTACTTCCATTAGGATAATAGACAAAAACATACTAGAGAGAAATGGTATCTTGTTTATAGTAACTGTTATCTATGTATCCTAATGAAAGTGCGATTATATTTAATTTTTATGTTACTCTGTCCAAATAATAATGCCGTACATAGATAATTTTGCCGGCGACTACTCGGTCCGCTTTCCATATAATCCACATCCTTTCTAAAAATAACAGTTTTGTTTCTAACCACATTAATTATATGTGTAACAATACCGTTTGTCAAACACTTTAAAAATAAATTATTTTCCTTCATTTACCACTTGTTTTCTACGTTAATTCTTGATGGATTTTATGTGTATTTTACATTTAATATGAAGTAAATCATTTCTTTGACTTATTATTACATAGTAAATCAACTTAATATAGCATTTTACAACAAATAAAAAACTGTCGAATCCATTTTCCTAAGTGAACTCGACAGTTCACATTAATAGATCTTCATTACTAATCTTCCTCTTCTCTTTGTCTTCTATCTGGTATATTAACTGTCATACCTGGTTGCAATAAGATTGTTGACATGTTATTGCTCTCAATAAATTCTTCTAAATCAATATCAAATTTGTCAAGAATATCTTTTAATGTCTCTGCATCTTTAATAATATAAGTAAATAAATTCATATTGCCCTGCATATTAGGTTGTGACGGTCTGGTTGGTTGACTAGGCATACTAGGTTGTGATGGTCTGGTTGGCTGCTCTGGCATACTAGGTTGTGATGGTCTGGTTGGCTGCTCTGGCATACTAGGTTGTGATGGTCTGGTTGGTTGCCCTGGCATATTAGGTGGTACCGTACCAGAAGGTCTGTTTCCAGTGCCAATGTTACCGATACCGCCCATATTGTTTGTAGGAACACAAATTTCATCACCGATCTGTAGGTTGTATACATCTACGTAAGGATTTGCACGCATAATTAAAGCTAATGGTACGTTATACCTTCTACTAATTGAATATAAGGAATCTCCTCTCCTAATTACGTGCACAATTCCTCTACAAGAATCAAAGTTTCTCATTCTTACCTATCCTTTCTTAATATAATATTTGCACTGCCTATACAGTACTAATATATTCAAAGGTCACAAAGAATGTGTATATAATTTAACTAAAGTAATATATGCAAGAACCTGTAATTTCTCCCTGGTAAAGATTTGAATTTCAAAATAAGTTGAAGTATTTAATTGTTTGTCGTATAATGTTCATGATTATCTCTTGTCTATATAAATTAATTAAGGAGGAACAGCATAAGCTGGTAACAAATGAACAATTTAATCTATACTCTTGGTATTGATATCGGTTCGACAACTGTTAAAATAGCAGTTCTTGATGCTAAACATACCATCTTATTTTCTGACTATGAACGACATTATGCCAATATTCAAGAAACTTTACATACACTTTTAGCCAAAGCATATGAACAATTAGGCAATTGTTCTATAGCACCTGTAATCACAGGTTCAGGTGGTCTTACATTGTCAAAGCATCTTGAAGTTCCTTTCGTTCAGGAGGTTGTTGCAGTTTCTACTGCTTTACAAAACTACGCTCCTCAAACTGATGTAGCAATAGAACTTGGTGGTGAAGACGCTAAAATTATATATTTTTCTAATGGCATTGAGCAAAGAATGAATGGAATCTGTGCTGGTGGTACTGGTTCTTTTATTGATCAGATGGCAACCTTATTAAAAACAGATGCTACAGGTTTGAACGAATACGCAAAAGATTATAAAGCAATCTATCCTATCGCAGCTAGATGTGGTGTTTTTGCCAAATCTGATATTCAACCTTTAATTAATGAAGGTGCTACAAAACAGGACTTATCAGCTTCTATCTTTCAAGCAGTTGTTAATCAGACAATTAGTGGTCTAGCTTGTGGTAAGCCAATCCGCGGAAATGTAGCATTCCTAGGTGGTCCTCTTCATTTCTTAACAGAATTAAAAAATGCATTTATAAGAACATTGAATCTTACACCAGAAACAACAATAGCTCCAGATAATTCTCATCTATTTGCCGCTATTGGTTCTGCACTAAGCAGTAAGCTTGATGGTGTTACAACGATTGAAGATATGATTACTAAACTATCTTCTAGAATTCAAATGGAATTTGAAGTATCTCGTATGGAACCCTTATTTAATAATGAGGAAGAATACAATGACTTTACCATACGACATGCGAAACATACCGTTGTTAAAGCTGACCTTGAAACATATGAGGGTGATTGTTTCTTAGGTATTGATGCAGGTTCTACTACTACTAAGGTGGCATTAGTAGGGGAAGATGGATCTTTACTATATTCATTCTACAGCAACAACAATGGAAGTCCTTTAAAAACAACCATTAAAGCTATTAAAGAAATCTATAGTAAATTACCAGATAGTGCTAAGATTGTACGTTCTTGTTCAACTGGTTATGGTGAAGCTCTTATTAAGGCTGCTCTATTATTAGATGAGGGTGAAGTAGAGACCGTATCTCATTATTATGCTGCTGCTTTCTTTGAACCTACTGTTGACTGTATCATCGATATCGGTGGTCAGGACATGAAATGTATTAAAATCAAGAATCAAACGGTAGATAGTGTACAATTGAATGAAGCTTGCTCTTCTGGCTGTGGATCTTTCATAGAAACTTTCGCTAAATCACTGAATTATGAAGTAGCTGATTTTGCTAAAGTTGCCTTATTTGCTAAACATCCAATTGATCTTGGTTCACGATGTACCGTATTCATGAACTCCAAAGTAAAACAAGCGCAAAAAGAAGGCGCTGGAGTTGATGATATCTCAGCTGGTTTAGCATATTCGGTAATTAAAAATGCAATATATAAGGTTATCAAATTAGCAGATCCAAAAGATCTTGGTGAAAATGTAGTTGTTCAAGGTGGAACTTTCTATAATGATGCTGTACTTAGAAGTTTTGAAAAGATACTTGGACGTGATACAGTTCGCCCTGATATAGCAGGTATTATGGGTGCTTTTGGTGCTGCCCTAATTGCAAGGGAACGTTATACACCAGGTGTAGAAACTACAATGCTCACCATTGATAAGATCAATTCCTTGAAGTTCGATACTTCCATGGCTCGTTGTAAGGGTTGTACGAATAGTTGTCTACTCACAATTAACCGCTTTACTGGTGGTAGACAATTTATAACTGGGAATCGTTGTGAACGAGGTCTAGGCAAAACAAAGAACAAAGATAATATCCCTAATTTATTTGAATATAAACTTAAGAGAATGTTTGATTACACTCCTCTAGAACAGGATAAAGCGTATCGTGGAACTGTAGGTATTCCAAGGGTTTTAAATCAATATGAAAACTATCCATATTGGTTTACTTTCTTTTCAGAACTTGGTTTCCGTGTAATCTTATCACCAGAATCAACACGTAAAATATACGAATTAGGTATTGAGTCTATACCAAGTGAATCAGAATGTTACCCTGCAAAGCTAGCCCATGGTCATGTAATGTGGTTAATCAAACAGGGAATTGATTATATCTTCTACCCTTGTGTTTTCTATGAACGAAATGAAATACCAGAAGCTAATAATCATTATAACTGCCCTATCGTTACTTCTTATGGTGAAAACATAAAGAATAATGTAGATGAATTAGCTGGAGATTCTATCTTTTATCAAAATCCTTTCTTAGCATTTACTTCAGAAGAAATCCTAACAAAGCGATTAATTGAAGTTTTCAAAGAAAGTCATAATATACCTGCTGCTGAAATTAAAGCTGCAGCTCACCTTGCATGGAATGAATTATTACAGGCTAAGAAGGATATCGAGAAAAAAGGAGAAGAAACCATCGCTTACCTTAACGAGACTGGTCGTAAGGGTATTGTATTAGCTGGCCGTCCTTATCATGTTGATCCAGAAATCAACCATGGTATTCCTGAATTAATAACATCTTATGGTGTTGCAGTACTTACCGAAGATAGTGTAAGTCATCTAGGTAAAGTGGAACGTCCTCTTATCGTTATGGATCAATGGATGTACCATTCCAGACTATATTCCGCTGCTGCTTATGTCAAGACAATGCCAAATCTTGAGTTAATACAGCTTAACTCCTTTGGATGTGGTCTTGATGCAGTTACAACAGATCAGGTTAATGATATCTTAGTTGATGCTGGTAAGATCTATACCGTTCTTAAAATTGATGAAGTGAATAACTTAGGAGCTGCTAGAATACGTATCCGTTCACTGTTATCAGCTGTTCGTGACCGTGAAAAGAAACATATTGATATCACTCAAACAACTACTTCGTACGAGCGTGTAATCTTTACAGAGGAGATGCGTGAAGATTATACTTTATTATGTCCACAGATGTCACCAATTCACTTTGACTTTATAGAAGCTGCTCTTAATTCTGTTGGTTACAAGGTCGTTGTCTTAGATAACGATAATAAAGGTGCTGTAGATGTTGGTCTAAAATACGTTAATAATGATGCCTGCTATCCTTCTTTAATGGTTGTGGGGCAAATTATGGACGCACTTTTATCTGGTAAATATGATCTTAATAAAGTAGGTGTAGTTATAACGCAGACTGGTGGAGGTTGTCGTGCTACAAATTATATCAGTTTCATTCGTCGAGCACTTCGTAAAGCTGGTATGGAACAAGTCCCTGTTGTATCCATTAATACAGTAGGACTTGAGAAGAACCCAGGTTTCAAATTCACTCCAGCTGCTATAAATCGTGCTTTACAAGGACTTGTATACGGTGATGTTCTTATGCGTGTTTTATATCGTACAAGACCGTATGAAGCTGAATTAGGTTCTGCTAATACCCTTTATGAAAAGTGGCGTGACCGTTGTATCAAATCTGTTCGAAATGGAAAACGTGCGGAATTTAAGGCTAATGTTCGTAACATTATCAAAGAATTTGATAAGCTACCATTATTAGATATTACCAAACCAAAAGTTGGTATCGTAGGTGAGATTCTTGTTAAATTCCTACCAGCTGCCAACAACTATTTGGTTGATTTATTAGAAGCAGAAGGCGCAGAAGCTGTTATGCCAGATTTATTAGACTTCTTCTTATACTGTGCTTATAATTCTAATTACAAATCAGAATACCTTGGTAAACCTAAGAAAGAAGCTTTCACGAATAATATTGGTATTTGGTTTATAGAACAGTATCGTAAAGATATGAAGAAACAATTAGCCGCAAGTAAACGTTTTGCTCCACCAAAGGAAATCAGCGAACTTGCAGGTTATGCTGACGAGATCGTATCCATTGGAAATCAGACTGGTGAAGGCTGGTTCTTAACAGGTGAAATGATTGAGTTAATTCATTCTGGAGTTAAGAATATCGTTTGTACACAACCATTCGCATGTCTGCCTAATCACGTTGTTGGTAAGGGTGTTATTAAAGTGTTACGACAACATTATCCTGATTCCAACATCGTCGCTGTTGATTATGATCCAGGCGCAAGTGAAGTTAACCAGCTTAATAGAATTAAGTTAATGCTTTCAACTGCTAATAAAAACCTTACTATGGAAAATTAATAATAGATTTATATTAGGTATATATTGACAGCTTTAGCAATCAGAGGTATAATAATGCCAATTGAATAAGATCTTCGGGGCAGGGTGAAATTCCCGACCGGTGGTACAGCCCACGAACCGTAAGGTTGATTCGGTTAGATTCCGAAGCCGACAGTATAGTCTGATAGTAGAAGATAAAGTAAGATTTGCTATTTGCGTGGATATTAAATTTGTGCTCTGAAATGATTACCATTTCAGAGCATTTGTTTTTATTTCTATGCAACCAAGTGACTCATTTTATAAAAATGCCTTGAACATACAATTGTTCAAGGCATTTTTGAGTGTTAGCTTTCTTTTGTGTATAATAAACCGTCTCTTTTCTCCTGCCCTGAACATTTTGTTCAGGGCTTTTTTCATTTAATGGAGGTGCAATATGGATGAAATAGAATATATGCGTCTTGCGATACAACTTGCAAAACAAGGCTGCGGCTGGGTAAACCCTAACCCTATGGTTGGTGCAGTGATTGTGAAGGAGGGCAAGATTATCGGGCAAGGCTACCATGAAAAATGCGGAGAACTCCACGCAGAACGAAACGCACTGGCAAACTGTCAGACATCAGCAACTGGTGCAACCCTCTATGTGACACTGGAACCTTGCTGTCATCATGGGAGAACACCTCCCTGTACCGAAGCAATCATTGAAAGTGGCATCAGTCGTGTGGTAGTCGGTTCTTCCGATCCCAATCCACTGGTTGCTGGGAAAGGTATTGCGATTCTGCGTTCTCACGGTATTGAGGTAATGGAGAATGTTGCAAAGGATGAGTGCGACAAGCTCAATGAAAGCTTTTTCCATTACATCAGGCATAAAACCCCCTATGTTATCATGAAATATGCCATGACAATGGACGGTAAAATTGCCACACACACCGGTAAATCTCAATGGATTACTGGCCAGACGGCACGCAAGCGTGTTCATGAAGATCGACATCGTTATTCTGCCATCATGGTTGGTGTGGGCACTATTCTCACAGATGACCCTATGCTGACCTGTCGGCTGGAAAACAGCAAGAATCCCTTACGCATCATCTGCGATACCAATCTAAGAACGCCACTGCAAGCAAAAATTATATCTACAACCGATACCGCTCCTACCCTCATCGCTACAGCTATAACGGATACCAACAGACATCGTGCATACCTGGATGCAGGCTGTGAGATCATGGTACTTCCTAAAAAGGATAAGCATATTGATTTAAACAACTTGATGCAAAGATTGGGTGAAAAACAGATTGACAGTCTTTTGCTGGAGGGAGGCGCTACACTTAATTGGTCAGCCTTACAAAGCGGTATTGTGAATAAGGTGCAGGCATATGTGGCCCCCAAGCTGTTTGGTGGCAACGCAAAAACCCCGATAGCAGGTTTAGGTGTTGATTACCCAGAGGGTGCTTTTGTACTAAGCAAACCGAACATTACACAAGTGGGTGAAGATATTTTATTAGAAAGCGAGGTGATTCAGTGTTTACAGGAATCATAGAAGAAATTGGCAAAATTCAGGACATAAAAAAAGCAGTGAGTTCTGCTATCCTATCGGTTCAAGCATCAATAATCATGCAGGATCTCCATATTGGCGACAGCATTGCAGTGAACGGTGTCTGCCTTACGGTTACCTCCATTTCCCCAAACGGCTTTATCGCCGATGTGATGCATGAAACTTTGAACCGCTCTTCCCTTGGAAACCTACGGATTGGAAACCCTGTTAATCTGGAACGGGCAATGCTGGCAAACGGCAGATTCGGTGGACATATTGTTTCTGGGCATATCGACGGTACTGGCACGATTTCTGACATTCGAAGAGATGATAACGCCGTTTGGTACACAATCAAAACACCATTACCTGTTCTTCGATATATTATTGAAAAAGGATCGATTGCTATTGATGGTATCAGTCTGACTGTGGCAAAGGTGTATAAGGACAGCTTCAGCGTTTCTATTATACCGCACACTGCTTCATTCACAACGCTATCCAGCTACCGTATTGGGGATTCGGTCAATTTAGAAAATGACTGTATTGGAAAATATGTGGAACGTCTGATGGGAAAAGAAACACAAAACAACAATATTACAGCCGAGTTTCTTGCAAAACACGGCTTTTAGGAGGAAGTAAAATGTTTCAATTTAGCAGGATTGAAGAGGCATTGGAAGATCTTCGCCTTGGAAAAATTATTCTGGTTACAGACGATGAGGAAAGAGAAAACGAAGGCGACTTTATCTGTGCCGCTGAGTATGCCACCACTGAGAACATAAATTTTATGGCGGTTCATGGGAAAGGCTTGATTTGTATGCCTATGAGCTCAGAGCTTTGCCAAAAATTGAAATTTCCCCAAATGGTAAACGACAACACAGATAACCATGAAACAGCTTTCACGGTATCCGTTGACCATGTGGATACCACTACTGGTATTTCGGCAGTAGAACGAAGTATTACCGCCATAAAATGTGTCGCAGACGATGCCAAACCGGAGGATTTTCGCCGCCCCGGTCATATGTTCCCGCTTTGCGCAAAGAAAAACGGCGTACTGGAGCGAAATGGACACACCGAAGCCACAGTGGATTTGATGCGTTTGGCG
This sequence comes from Anaerosporobacter sp., assembly GCF_965301125.1. Classification (NCBI taxonomy): domain Bacteria; kingdom Bacillati; phylum Bacillota; class Clostridia; order Lachnospirales; family Lachnospiraceae; genus Anaerosporobacter; species Anaerosporobacter sp. The sequence continues at coordinate 38,437 of NZ_CBDLAM010000009.1, forward strand.
GGTTTAAAGGAATGCGGCCTTTGCTGCGAAATTATGCAAGAGGACGGAACCATGATGCGTACGCCGAAGCTGATGGAGTTATCACAAAAATGGGGTCTTAAAATGATTACGATTAAATCCCTGCAGGAATACCGCAAAAGAAATGAGAAGCTTGTAGAACAGGTAACCTGTACCTCTTTACCTACAAAGTATGGTGATTTCAAGGCTTACGGATACATCAGTAAGATTAACAAAGAACATCATGTGGCATTGGTCAAGGGTGAGATTGGAAATGGAGAAAACCTGTTATGTCGTGTTCATTCCGAGTGTCTAACTGGGGATGCATTCGGCTCTACTCGCTGTGACTGCGGCCAACAGTTTGCGGCAGCTATGACACAAATTGAAAAGGAAGGCCGGGGTATCCTGCTTTACATGCGACAGGAAGGTCGCGGAATTGGTCTGATTAATAAACTACGCGCCTATGCACTTCAGGATCAGGGCATGGATACTCTGGAAGCGAATCTTGCTCTTGGTTTTCCAGGAGATATGCGGGAATATTACATTGGGGCACAGATTCTTCGTGATCTTGGTGCAAAGACATTGCGCCTTCTCACCAATAATCCCGACAAGGTTTATCAGCTTTCCGGTTTCGGCATAGAAATCACCGAGCGTGTTTCTATCCAAATGGAAGCTACTGAGCATGATTTATACTATCTGAAGACCAAACAGAAAAAAATGGGCCATATCTTAAATTATTAAGTAAAAAGGAGATTACGATAATGAAAACTTTTGAAGGAAAACTTATAGCCGAGGAAGTTCGGATTGGCATTGTTGCCGCACGTTTTAATGAATTTATTACAAGCAAGCTGTTAGGTGGTGCTCTTGATGGACTGAAGCGTCATGAGGTCAGCGAGGACAACATTGATATTGCATGGGTTCCTGGCGCATTTGAAATTCCCCTCATTGCTTCCAAAATGGCGAAAAGCGGGAAATACGACGCCATCATCTGTCTTGGTGCCGTGATTCGTGGTAGCACTACCCACTATGACTATGTATGCAGCGAAGTATCCAAAGGTATTGCACAGGTATCCCTAAACAGTGATATTCCAGTCATGTTCGGTGTGTTAACTACCGAAAATATTGAACAAGCGATTGAACGAGCTGGCACCAAAGCTGGTAACAAAGGCTTCGACTGTGCCGTTGGCGCTATTGAAATGGTAAACCTAATTCGAGATATGCAAGGCTGACTAAATCCTCCTATTCACTGTCTTAATTTAGGCTAAACCTAATCATTATACATAAAAAAATGACCTCCAATAAGTTAGATTATTATTAGGTCTAACTTATTGGGGTCAGTTCATTCAATCTTTTGAATCTAGTCTCATATTATATTATAGATAAAATTGAGCTTACGTCTCCTACTAGTTTCTTACTACTTTTTCCCAAACCTGACTTTCGTAAGGTCTAAGAACTAGACAGCCTTCCTGATATCTATTTATTATGGATGTTTCATCTGTATAACTGTCTAACAGCAATAGATAAGAATTCTCTGGAATATTTGTGTTTAGTACCACTTCTCTATCGGAATAATTAGCGAATACTACTAATTCTTCATCACCGAGTGTTCTCGTATACGCCATAACTTCTGCAGCCGATTCTTCTAGGAATGAAATGCTTCCATCTGCTATCACAGCCTTTTCCTTTCGTAGTGCAATAAGTCTTCTATAATACTCAAGAATAGAATCCTTATCTCCTAGCTGACTTTCTACGTTGATACACTGACTGTTATGGTTCACTCCGATCCATGGTGTTCCTTGACTAAATCCTGCATTTTCACCATCTGTCCATTGCATTGGTGTTCGACCATTATCCCTTGAACGTAATCCTACAATCTTTAATGCTTCTTCTTTAGTTTTACCTTGGTCAAGCATAATTTCATAATAATTTAGGCTCTCTACATCTTTGTATTCCTCAATATTAGAATAGCCCGCATTTGTCATCCCAATTTCTTCACCCTGATAAACATATGGTGTTCCACGCATCATATGAATACTTGTTGCAAGCATTTTGGCAGATTCTTTCCAGTATTTATGTTCATCACCTAGACGTGATACGATACGTGGTTGATCATGGTTACACCAGAATACAGCATTCCAGCCATTTGCCTTTTGCATTCCTTCCTGCCAATGCTTCATCAGATCGTTTAACTGACGTATATCTGGGTCCATAACTTCCCATTTATCTCCACCTTTGTAGTCAATCTTCAAATGATGGAAATTAAAGCACATGGATAATTCCTTTTCCTCAGGATTTGAATATCGAATGCAGTTTTCCAGTGTGGTAGATGACATCTCACCTACTGTTACCATAGATTCCATCTGTGTATCTGCAACCAGTTCTTTCAGGAATTCATGTACATGACGGCCATCTGTATAGAATCTTCTTCCGTCGCCTATCATATCATCCTCAAACACTTCTGGCTTCGAAATCAAATTGACTACATCAAATCGGAAACCTTCCACTCCCTTATCCTTCCAGAAATGGATTACTTTTTTTAGTTCTTCACGAACTTTTTCATTCTCCCAGTTTAAATCTGCCTGTGTCTCGTCAAATAGATGTAGATACCACTTTTTTAAATCGGGTACATATTTCCATGCTGGACCACCGAATTTGGAAATCCAGTTTGTTGGTATCTTGTCTTCAGTCCCATCTACGAAATAATAGAAATCCTGATATTCCTTATCTCCTTGAAGCGCCTTCTGAAACCACTCATGGGCAGTAGATGTATGATTGAATACCATATCAAACATCACACCCATTCCATGCTTTTTGGCCTCTGCAATTAGATTTTCTACATCTTCCATAGTTCCAAAACGTGGGTCAATGTTATAATAATCCTCAACATCATATCCATTATCTCTCTGTGGTGAAACAAAGAATGGTGTTAACCATAGATAATCCACTCCGAGATACGCCAGATAATCCAACTTTTTTGTTACACCTTTTAAATCTCCAAAGCCATCTCCATCGGAATCCATGAATGATTTTGGATAAATCTGATATATTACTTTATTACTAAAACCTGACATAGTACCTCTTTTCTACCTTATTATGAGAAAGTAGCAATTACTGTTTTACCTGCAACTACTTGTTGCCCTGTTTTATACTGAATATTCTTCGCACTGCCTTCTTCTGTTGCAATACAAATGATAGCGTCTGAATATCCAGCCTTTTTTATCTTCTTACTATCGAACTTAAGTAATGGTTCTCCTGCCTGTACCTTCTGTCCTTCGCTAATAAGATAAGTAAATCCTTCTCCATTCATATTAACAGTATCGATTCCAACATGAATTAGAACTTCCATTCCATTTTCAAGTGTTAGCCCACAAGCATGTTTCGATTTGTCCATAGTTACAGATATCGTTCCTTCTGCCGGTGCATATACCGTATCACCTGTTGGCAGAATTGCAAGTCCATCTCCCATAACACCTTCAGAAAATACACCGTCTTTTACTTCTGCAAGTGTAATCGTTTTTCCATCTGCAACAGCAGTCCATTCTGCTAGTGCTTTTTTTGCAACTTTTTCATAAGTTTCAGTTTCGGAAGTTGTTCTATCTGTTGATACTCCTTCTAAATCTTCAGCAACTAATTTTTTCTTTCCAACAATTACAGTTAATAAAAATGGAACTGCAACTGCGATTAACATACAAATCGCAAAGCTTAACATGTATTTTGGTTGAATAGAAAGAATTCCTGGAAGTCCTCCTACACCAATTGCGTTTGCTGTTGTATTTGTAGCCACACAAACGATTGCTGCCAAACCAGATCCAATCATTCCACAGAAGAATGGAAATACATATTTTAAGTTAACCCCGAACATTGCTGGTTCTGTTACACCAAGATAACAAGATATAGTAGATGGAACATTTACTTCCTGCGCTCTTGCGTTCTTTTTTTGAAGATAAATCATACCAAGTACTGCAGAACCTTGTGCAATATTAGAAAGTGCAATCATAGGCCATAACATAGTACCGCCAAAATCTGCAATTAGCTGAAGATCGATAGCATTTGTCATATGGTGTAAACCTGTAATTACAAGTGGAGCATAGATAAATCCAAAAATAGCACCAAAGATAACACGTGCAGATCCTGTAATTCCTGAATAAACAACACTTGAAATAGCTGAACCGATTTTCCAACCAATAGGTCCTAAGATAAAGTGTGCTGCCATAACTGCAAGTAACAAACTAAAAAATGGAACAACAATCATTGAAATAGCTTGTGGTGTAATCTTACGGAAGAATTTTTCCAAATACGCCAAAGCGAAAGCTGCTAAAATAGCTGGAATTACTTGAGCCTGATAACCAATCATGTTAACTTGTGTAAATCCAAAGTTCCAAACAGGGATATCAGCAGCTGCTGTTGATCCTACAGAGTATGCATTTAGAAGCTGTCCAGATACTAGCGTAAGACCTAGTACAATTCCAAGCATCTCTGTCGTTCCCATTTTCTTTGCCACAGACCAGCAGATTCCCACTGGAATTCCTACATGGAATACTGCTTCACCAATTAACCAAAGGAAATGGTCAACTCCAGCCCAAAATTGGCTTAAATCACATAATGTCTTTGTTCCGTTATCAAAAAGATAGAGACTATCAATACAGTTTCTAAAACCAAGAATTAGACCACCTACAATAATAGCTGGAATTAATGGTGCAAAAATCTCTGCAATTGCTGTCAGCATTCTCTGGAATATGTTCTGATTCTGCTTAGCAGCCTTCTTTACCATATCCTTTGATACTCCTTCAATGCCTGCCTCAGCAACAAAGTCATTATAAAAGTCAGCAACTGTATTTCCGATGATTACCTGAAACTGTCCTGACTGAGTGAAGCTTCCCTTTACAACTTTCATAGCTTCAATTTTCTTAATGTCTGCCTTTTGTGGGTCATTCAATACAAAACGCATTCTTGTCATGCAATGTGAAACTGCTGCAATATTTTCTTTTCCGCCAACAAGGCGTAGCAGTTCTTTCGCATCCGCCACATACTTACCCATAAATTATCACCTTTCATCTCTCATTATTTCATCTTGTTTAAACAAGTTGGCAATTAATTTATACCACACTTGTTTAAACAAGTAAATACCTTTTTTAAAAAATTTTTATTTTTTCACCTTGCACTTCGTTTTATCCTCTTCTATAATGATAGACACATCTTTATTCGGCTATTCTAATTGCCAGAAGCAAACGTAATAAATAAGGAGTACATTATGCCAAAAGCAAAATTTGAAACTATTTATAAAGACTTAAAAGAAAAAATTGAAAAAGAGGAATATACTTTTCAGGATTTGCTTCCTTCTGAAAATACACTTGTGGATATCTATAGTTGTTCACGTAACACGGTACGTCGTGCCATTGCACTTCTAGCTGAAGCTGGTTATGTACAGTCCCAACATGGAAAAGGTGTCCGTGTTATATATCAGCCAACTCCTCAAACCGCTTTTACCATCGGAGGAATAGAGTCCTTTCATGAATCTGCCATCCGCAATCATAAGATTCCTTTTACCAAAGTCATTCAATTTGCAGAAATACATACAGATAATAGAATCGCCCAAAAGACAGGTTTTCCTCTTGGAAGTGAAATTTACTATATACAAAGAGTCCGCTACCTTGACGATACTCCGTTAATTTTTGATATTAATATATTTCTAAAATCCGAGGTACCAGGTCTAACAGAAGAAATCTGCAGGCACTCCATTTACGATTATATCGAGAACACACTTCATATGCATATTGTAACCAGCAAACGACAGATTAAAGTTCAAAAGTCTACTGAGATCGATGAGGAGTATCTCGATCTTACGGATTACCATGTTCTTGCAGTAGTAACAAGTCAGACCTATAATGCTAATGGTGTTCAATTCGAATATACCGAATCAAGACACCATCCTGATTATTTCTGCTTCCACGATACTGCCACACGCAAGCATATTTGAATTTAGTTAGTAAATGCACAAGTACAGGCAAGTTAATGAATGAATATTCTTGATTATTTGTCTTAACTTTAACTAAGATCTTTTGACGGCAAAATCATAAATATTACACTTATCTATTAAATAATAATAACTAATATAATTTAATTACTGACATTGCAAGAATAAAACAAAAAATACGCCCTAACGGACGTATTTTTTGTTTTATTCCCCGATATTCTCTTGTATTCCAACACTATATTTAATATATGCTACATTTGTATAGTTAATTTCTTAAGTTTCTATTAATTTTCTGGTAATTTATGAAAAAATAAGGTATGATTGTATAATA